>JBBSXG010000032.1:0-2205 GCA_038045885.1 Nanobdellota archaeon | reverse complement strand
CAAGATAATTAATACAACTTTAAACTCTTTTTTCATGAAAATAATAAAATATTTAACTATAAATAACTTTCTAAGATGCAAAAAGGTAGATTTACTCGAGCAAAAAGTGTTAAAAATTCACATTATTGATAAAACGTCTTCGGTATTTTTGAGGCAGGATTTCTACAGGGCCACTTTCTAATACATTGGTGCGTTAAGTGGTCTTAAATAATTTATTTTTTCTTTCGGAAACCGAATAATTTAAATAGTTCGGATACCTAATTTCATTAATGAAGATTCTTAAAGCCTTAGATAAAGAGGTCAATAAAGTAAAATATTATCGTTATAGGATCAATCTTCCAAAGAAAGTAGTAGAAGAAAGCGGACTCATAGATAAGAAATTAAAAGCTAAAGCTGAAAAGGAAAAGATTATAATAGAGAAAGAATAAATTTAAATATTGGCTGTAATACTTATAAATTAAAGAGAATAGAAAAGGTGTATTTAAAATGGAACTCGTATCTTTAAAAAATGTATCTAAGGAATCTAAAATAATGCTTCTTAAAGAGTTAGGATATACTTCAGACGGTGAATTTATTCTTGATTCTAAGGGCAAACAAATTCTTGATAGATATTTAGAAATTCCTATCAAAATCGAAAATATGATCATTTTACCAGGAAGTGAAATAATTTTAGATGATAATGAAGCAAGCATCTCCAGATACATGGAGGAATTTGGAGATGTCCTCTAGTGTCGTAGATGATGTAACATCTGGTGCAATTAAAGGCTTTCTTAATTGGTCAATAGAACAAATTAAATCTTATATTCAAAAATTAAAAGATAAAAAATTAGCATTTATTCAAGATGAAAAAACTATAAAGAGGGTTAAAGAATTATATGCATCTGGTGAACTTGCTGTTTATAAAGAGTATGTGAAAGATAAAGAAATTCTTTTTTTATTACAAATTGGTTTAACATTAAGAAGATTAGAACAAGAAAAGGAATTTGATCGGAGATTGGGTTTAAGAACAAAAATTCATAATAAATACGGAGTAAAGGCATTACATATAGCACAATTTGTTGAAAATGGTATTTTAAATAGATATATTGGTATCCTTATAGATAATATCATTTCTTTAGATAAATTTAAAGAAGATATAACTAATGTTTTAAATAATATTGAAAAATATGTCTTATTTGTGCAAGGGTATGAAAAAGAGAGAACTGTCATTCAGTCTGCATTATCGATTGTTTCAAATAATATTCCTTCAATATTTATTGTCTCTGGCATTTTTTCTGCAGCAAATATAGTTAAAAAATGTGAGGTTAGATTAGTAGAATTATTAAAAGATTATGATCTAGAAAAAATCAGTTCTGGTCAAAAAGAAAGTTTATTTTTTAAAAGAGTATTAAGAAAATAAATCTACATTCTTATAAACAATTAATTATGCCCGTTAGAACCATACTAATTCGAATACCGAAAGGTTTATATAGTTCGGATACCGAAGAATAGTATGAGAAAACAAAAAATAATATGTCCAAAATGTGGGAGGAAAGAAGTAGTTAAAAGAGGATATATTAAAACAAAAATTAGTGGAAAAAAACAGAGATATTATTGTAAATCTTGTAATAGAAAGTTTATCCCTCGAGATGCTTTTTACAGAATGAGAAATAATCCTGAAAAAATAACTCTTTCTATTGACTTATTTTATAGAGGAGTTTCTACAAGAAAAGTTCAGGAGCATTTAGGAGCATTTTATCCTCATAATGCAGACCATAGCACAATATTAAGGTGGATTAGAAAATACTCTGAAATTATATCTAATTTTACTAATCATTTAAAATTAAATATTGGCGATGAGATACAAGTAGATGAGATAGAATACCATAGAAGAAAATCGCATAAAGCTAAAAAAGGAATAAGCAAAGATTGGTTTATTGATAGCATTTGCCCCCAAACTAAATTTATGATAGCTTCTAAATATGCGAAAGCAAGGGGTCATAAAGAAATCAAAGAGGTAATATCAAAAGCAAAAGAGAGAACAGAAAATCAAATTAAAAAAGTTACGACTGATGGCTTAAATGCTTATAACAAGGTTGTTAAGAAAGTTTTTGGCTATAGCAGAAAAACAAGAAGCTATAATGTATTTCATAATAGAGTGATTGTTTCTGAAAATGAAGGTAGGTTTAACTATCCTATAGAAAGATTGCATAATTCAGTAAGGCA
>JBBSXG010000031.1:0-9965 GCA_038045885.1 Nanobdellota archaeon | reverse complement strand
CATTTTCCCTCCTAACGGTTGTTTATTCTATAGTAGTTATACCCTCATATTTAAAGTTTTGTTGTAATTAAACTTACGAAATATTTATATAAAGAAATGTTCTAGTAAGAATATGCATGAACAGGAGCTAAACGAACTTGGACTCAGCAGTAATGAGATTAAGATATACCTATCTTTGTTAAAATCAGGAATGTTAAACCCAACACAGTTGGCAGAAAAAACAGGACTGCATAGATCTTATGTTTATGATACTCTTGAAAGACTTTTAGAAAAAGGAATTATAAACACTGTTTTAACAAACAACAAGAAGAATTATCAAGCAGTTGACCCAAAAGTATTAAGAGAGATATTTGAGTTGAAGCTTAAACAACTAGACAAAATAATCCCTGAACTATCTTCATTATTTGAATCTAAAAAAGAAGAAACTAGAATAGAATTACACAAAGGCAAGAAAGTTTACGGAGTATTGATAAGAGATTTAACAGTTAATTTAAAGAAAAATGATGTTGTTTATATTTTTGGGGCTGATGAAAATATTTTGGGATCTGTTGAACCAATTTACCTTAAGCAATATTTTAATATAATCAAAGAAAAAGAAGTGAAAGAGAAAGTTATAATTACAAAAGGAAGCAAGAGATTTAGGGAAAGCAATGTTGAGTATAAAGAGCTGGATAAAAAGTATATTGGAAGCACAACAACTGTAATTAATCAAAGAAAAGTATTCTTATTTACTTGGGAAGATCCTTATTATCTAATTGTGATTGATAGCAAGAGAATTGCTGAAGATTATCAAAAACAGTTTAACTTATTATGGAAAATAGCTAAATGAGAAGAAAAAATCTGACAGAAACTAAAAAATTAAATGTAAACTGGAATTATGTAATAATAGGTCTAGTAATAAAACAAGGTTTTAGTAATAATGAGTTGCTAGGACTATTAAAAGTAAGTCATTCAACTTTATCTAATTGGTTGAATTTTCATACAAATATAGATATAAAAAATAAGATTAAGATAAATAATATTATTTCAAAATTGAATCTTGATGTAATTGATCTGGAAAAGATTGGAAGAATGAATTGGAAAGAAACGATAAATTATATAAAAGAAAAATCTAAATTGGGAATTCCCATAATTTCATCTTCATTAGGGATTACAACTAGCTCATTTGTTTCCTATTTAAGAGAAATAGTTCCTGAGCGTAAGAATAGAAATTTAATATTAAACCTTTATCAAGAAATAAAGAATACCCAAGATAAGAGAAAAATAATAAAAAATATATATAAAAAATCTTTTCTTGATAATAAATATGGTATTTTACTTAAATGTATTAGAAATTATCTAAATATAAGTTTGAATGATATGTCAAAAATTATGATGGTTTCTCAAGATTCAATTACATCATACGAGAGAGGATATAACAAATTATCAAAAGATGTCTTTGAGAAAATTAGTGATAATTTACATAAATCTAAAATATCTGAAGAAGAGATTACCGAACTTATTTTAAGAGAAAAGAATAAATGGATAGAATCAGAAGATTATCCAGAAATAATTAACTTTATCGAACAAAAATCCAAAGGTACAAAATTTGAATTAGAAGTTTATAATAAATTAAAAAGTATTAATGCCTTCAAAAAAATATTCTTATGGCCCATATTGTCTGATAAAAATTTAACAATTAAATTCAAAGCAGATATTTATGCTATAGGAAAAGACAATAAACATTATCTAATTGAAGTTAAAAAAAGAAAAGATAACTCATTAGCTAATGATTTAAAATCTTGTGGTCTGATGAAAAATAAAATAAAAGAAATTGATGAATTATTAATAATTACTGAGAAGGATATTCCATTAACAAAAAAACACTTTGAAGAAATAAAAATTAATATAGTAAATTTTAATCAATTAGGAGAACTAGAAAATATTTTGAAGAAAAAAACAAATAAGAAATTTTTTAATAGTAAAATAAAAGAAAACAGGATTAGTCTGGGATTATCTCAATATCAATTAGCAAATTTATTGGATGTAAATACAAAATCTATTGAAAATTGGGAAAATTTAAAACACAAAAGAAAAATATCTATAGGTGAGGGACTCAAAAATATAAATAAGATATCATTAAATAAAGGATTACCACATTTACAATTTTTAGCAAATAAGTCATTATTAATAAAAAATTCAAAAAATATTGAATTAAGATTTTTAAGAAATGAATTAAAATTGACTCAAAAGGAATTAGCTAAAAAAATGGAAGTTAGTAAAAGGATATTGCAACAGTTTGAAAATGGTAGAGTAAAGAGTAAAAAACTTGAAAAGAAGGTTTTACTAGAGCTAAAAAAGATTTGTAATTCAAAAGAATCTTTTAATAAAATTAGAAAAGAAGCTAAGATAAAATGTTTAAATTATTTAGAATATTGGAAAACAGCAGAAAAAATTAGAAATATTGTTAAAATAAATATTCCCTATAACAATAAAGGGTTAAATTTTGAAAATGATGTTGAGCAACAATTTAAATCATTAGGTTATAAGATAATTCGTAATGCAGTTATATCAAACAATACCGGAAAATGGACTAGTGAGATTGATATTATATTAATTAACAAGTTTGGTGAAATAAGCCTTGTAAGTTGTGTAAAAAATAATGATAACATATATAAAAAAATAAATGAATTAAAATTTATTGGAGGAATAATAAATAATCCAAGGTTGATTTTAACATGTAAAGATAATATTAATTCTGAAATAATAAATAGATCAAGACAGAATTTAGGAATAAAAATAATTGATAATTTTAATGTTTCTTCTGATTTTCGTAAAAATGTTTTATCTCAGATAATGTATTAATCTCGCTAACATTTTTATCGGGTCTTAATTTTATAAAACGGGGAAATCTTAAAGCAAAACCAGAATCATAAGTGGGGCTTTTTTGTATTTCTTCGTAACCAACTTCTACAATTATTTCTGGGTTTAAAATTGCTTGTCTTCCTATTTGCTCTTTTATGGATGGTTTTATTAAATCGGTCATCTTTTTATAAGTAGTTTCTTCTCCTTTTTCTTTGATTCCTGTACTCATTTTACCCACCTCAAGTAATTTATCTTCATATTTACAAGCTAAAGTAAAACTTGATAACCACCCAGCTCTTTTTCCTTCACCAAAAAGACATTTTGTAATAACCAAATCAAGAGGCTCTGAAACAGGTTTTAATTTAACCCATCCATTTACATATCTCCCTGGCCTAAAATTACTCTGCAAATTTTTAATCATCAATCCTTCAGTTCCTGATTTCAATGCTTCATCATAAAACTTTTTTACTTTTTTCTCATTATCTGAGATAATTTTTTTTGTTAAAACAATTTTTCCTTTTTTTTCATCAACAATTTTTTCAAGCAATTCTCTCCTATTTTCTAATGTCTCATTCATTAAATTTTTTCCATTATAATAAATAACATCAAAAATGTTGAGTTCAACAGGAAAATTTCCAGCCATCTTTTCAATATCATACTTCCTTTTTATTCTTTGAGAGATATTCTGGAAAGGCATGTATTTTCCTTCTTTGCTTATTCCAGCAGCCTCGGAATCAAGAATATAACTTTTGCCTTTTACATTTTCCTTTAAGTATTTAACAACATCTGGAAATTGTTTTGTAACATTCTCCATGCTTCTTGTGAATAATTTAATTTCCTTGCCATCAAAATGACATTGCAGTCTAAACCCATCAAGTTTGTATTCACACTGTGCAGGTTTTCCAACAGCATCAAATGCTTCTTCTATGTTTTCAGCTTTAATAGCCAGCATTAATTTTATTGGTTTTCCTGGAGTTAAATTTAACTCTAGTTTTCCTTCCTTGCATAACTCAGCAATCTTTCCATAATCCATGCGTATATTATAATTATCTTCAACTTCTTTTACATCCTTGTTAAATGCTTTTGCAATTGAATCTCTTATTATTCCTGCAGCAACACCCACCCTTAAATCTCCGATTACAGTATTGACAATATGTCTTGCCTCTTCAGAATTAGAATTGCTTAATAATTCACTCACTAAGGAAACTTTTTTGTTTACTGTTCCTCCACCCTCAAACTCAGATAGTTTTCTTAGGTTTTCATAAACTTTTTCAAGTGTTAACTTTTTTCTTGTTAGTGTTGTCTGTTGTTTGTTCTTGATTAACTCTTCAGCAACTTTTCCCAAATCACCTTTTTTCTTCCAGAGATCTTCAATCTTGTCCTGTGAAATTCCAGTTGCCTGATTGATGGCTTTTAAAACAAGCCTCTCGCTCATACCTGATTTTAGCTCTTCCCAATCAGCATAAAATTTTCCTTGAAGTAGATTGATAATCTTGATTAGGTCTTCTTTATTGGCTTTTTTTAAAAATTCTGAGATAATTTCTGTTTTCTCAAGCCTCTTTGTCGTTTTTTCCAGTCGAGAATAAATGTTAACTAGTTCTTCATAATACATGCTAATAACAGGTTTTAATAATTTTTAAGTTTAACTAATAATACAATTAGATTATGCATTTTTCAAGTAACTTTGATAATATTAACCATAAAAGAAGTAGAATAAACATTTTTAATCATTTAAGAAAGGTTTAAAAATTTATTTTTTGAGAGTAGTAAGGGGTTAAGAGTATTTATGGAAGATTTAGATAAGAAAATAATAGGATATGAAGATAATAAAAATCCTATAAAGAAAATAGGAATTATAGGAATGGGGAGGATTGGTGAAGCGTTATTAACTCAAATTCTCAAGCAAATCAAAGATTTTCCTCAACTGGAAAATTTATTCATATATTCCAGACCAGATACAACTGATGAAGATAGAGTTGATGGGATAATAACTCAATTAGCTCCTTCATTTCAAGATATTACTATGACTAATTTTGTTAAACACCTCCAAGATTTGTCTGATTTAAGTAAAGAATGTGACACAGTTGTTATAACTCTAGGTAAAAGAGAAGGAGGATGGAAACAAAGAGAAGATCTAACAGGGCAATATTTTAAGGATATAATAAATATAATGGGGGGCATTGGTGATAACAATCCAACAATTTTTATGGTAACTAATCCTGTAACTCCTAATTGTCTAATTGCCAATTTGTATTCACAAAATGAACATCCAAGAATATTTGGTTTTACTCGCTTAGATCACTTAAGAGCTAAACACATTTTTAATAGCTGGTTGCAGTTTCAAAAAAAAGATTTTGAAGAAACTGATTTGTATGTATTAGGTCCCCATGGTAAGGGTTTAATAGTTACAGGAATAAAAATAAATGGCAGCAATAGGATATATACTAACTATGGTTTGAAAGATTATCTTGGAACTGATTTTAAACATTCTTTAGAAGAGTTATCGCAAGATACAGTAGATTATGGGGAAAGAACTTATCGTAGCACAGGACCAGAGGGGACTCCAAGCGTTTTTGCAACTGAAATATTAAACAGCTTGAAAAATATGTCAAATTCTGACGGAAATACAAGAGACACGGTTGCTATGCCTGTAGATTTAACTAAAGTATATGGAAAGGAATTAATTCCGATCACTCCAACTTATCTTAGCATACCTGTTATTTACAGGGAGGGCATTCCAACATTAGATTCAGATTTTAGAATAGAATTTATCCCAAGAAAATATAGAAAGGATTTACTTAAAACATTGATAGCAGAGGAAGAAAGAATTAAGCAATATTTAATAATCCATAAGAATGGTTTTAAAAAAGCAATGCAGCATTTCAATTTATAATTATTTTTTTGACATTTTCCATAATAGCTCAAAATAATTTTTATAAGAGCTAGCTACCTCTTTATTCTTTATTTTAATTAAGTAAGGTGATTCGCTCCATAATATAAAAACTATCTCATCTCCACAGATATTTGTAGATACAGGAGAATCTTTCATTTTGGGCAAATATCGGGCATAGGTGTAATGCATTTTATTTAATTGCTGTATTCTCTTTGTAGCATCTTCATCATAAATATGTTTCATAATAATTTTTCTTTTTATTCTTTGGTTATGAAACATCAGTATAAAATCTTCCATAAGAGAAAGAGCCAATTTTGGAATTCCATAAGCTAGAATTAAATCCTTTTTTTTTAAAAAACTATAAAACGTCATCCTTACAGCTTTCATGCCTCTATGAATTTCTGCTAAATCTTGATTAAGAGAAGCCTCCTTGAACTTTAACATTTTTGGTAGAATTTCGTAGAACTTTGTTTCCTTTTCTTTTAGTATATCTCTTAATTTGTTTGGATCAGAAGCTTGATAATATTTTTTTCCATCTTTATATACATAGTTAACTAATCCCTTTTCAATCAATCTTTCCAAACAGTCATACACATTAGTTCTGTGGATATTAGCTGCTAAGGAAATTTTAGTTGGATTGCTTAAACCTCTTTTTAACAAGGCGAAATACACTTTAGACTCGTTTCTGCTGAATCCTAAGTCAGATAAAAATTCTTCTGGCATAATAATACATATTTTTAAAAATTATATAAATGTTGTGGTAAAAAATACAACACAACTTTATATACATAAACAGTTTTAATAACAAAAGGGGGTGGAAAAATGAGAGAGGAAGATCTCATGTCTGAAGAGTTTGAACACGAGGAAGACATTTATTCAGAAGAAGAGTTGGATGAAATGGAGCCGGAAATGCAGGGATTCATAACTGGGTGGAAAAGAGCAGGAAGATATGAAAAAAAAGAGAAACATATCAATGAAATTAGTGAGGATTTTGAGGAAAAGTATTAGTTGAAATTCATTTGTTAAGAATTCTCGTTCTTTATAGTTAGATTTATTGATGGACTACTTTTGAGTAATTAACAGAAAGATTTAAATAACTTGTTTAAATCAGCTCTATATGACACATAATATTGTTAGGTCAAAAGATCTTGAATTAATGAAATTAAATGAAAATCTGAGTTTGGATTGTTTGATAGAAGAAAGTCATGATGCAGTTAAATCTAAATTGTGTGTCTCAACAGAATCTAATTCATTAAGATCTATTTTATTTAAAGTTGGTTCAGTAGAAAAATTAAGAAATGGACAGTTAGTGGCAATTTATCATAATGACATAGACGTTCTTGCCGTATCAAAACCATTAATTGAAAAGTTTTTAAAAAATCTAGAAAATTATGATAGAAGAAATTTACCATTAACAGAATCACAGGAAAATTTATTATATTTTTTGTATTTAATCACAGAAGACAGAAGATTTATACCTTATATGCAATCAGTTGTTAATGGAGGTTATGGAAAATGACAAATCAAATTCAGCCAATTTTTATTTTACCAGAAGATTATAAAAGAACAATGGGAAAAGATGCTCAAAGGAATAATATCATGGCAGCAAAAGCTGTTGCAGAAACAATAAGAACTACTTTAGGTCCAAAAGGAATGGATAAAATGCTTGTTTCTTCAACGGGGGATATAATAGTTACAAATGATGGTGCAACAATACTTGGCGAAATAAAAGTGGAGCATCCTGCAGCAAAAATGGTTGTTGAAGTTGCAAAAACCCAAGACAATGAAGTTGGAGATGGCACAACCACTGTTGTAATATTTATAGGCGAATTGCTAAAAAATGCAGAAAGGTTATTGGATGACAATATTCATCCAACAGTTATAATTAAAGGGTATAGAAAAGCTTCTGAAAAAGCATTGGAAATCCTAAACAATCATATCGCAGAAGATATTACTGATATTAGTACTTACAAGAATATTTCACTGACAGCAATGACTGGAAAAGGTGCAGAAATAGCAAAAGAAAAACTTGCAGATTTGACAGTAGAAGCAGTTCTTCAGGTTAAAGAAAATGATGAAGTCTCATTAGATGATATTAAAATAGAAAAAAAAATAGGAGAAAGCGTTGAAAATTCAGAATTAATTAAAGGAATTCTTGTTGACAAGGAAAGAGTTCATCCAGGAATGCCAAGGAGAATAGAAAATGCAAAGATTGCTTTGCTCGATGCAGCCCTTGAAATAAAGTCAACAGAGATTGACGCTAAAATCCAGATAAGTTCTCCTGATCAGATTCAGGCTTTTATGGAACAAGAGCAGATGATAATAAAAAATTTGGCTCAGAAGGTCATTAACTCAGGTGCTAATGTATTAATCTGTCAGAAAGGAATAGATGATCTTGCTCAGCATTATCTTGCTAAAGCAGGAATTTATGCAATAAGAAGAGTAAAAAAATCAGACATGGAAAAAATAGCAAAAGCAACAAATGCAGTAATAGTAAATAGCATAAATGATATTACTTCAAAAGAATTAGGAACAGCTGGAGTTGTAGAAGCAAAAAAAGTTGGTGATGAAGAAATGACATACATAAAAGAATGCAAGTCGGCAAAAGCAGTAACATTATTGATACGAGGAGGAACTTCTCATGTTGTTGATGAAATAGAAAGGGCAGTAAAAGATGCTTTAGGAGTTCTTGCAGCTTCAATAAAATCGAAGAAAATAGTTCCTGGCGCAGGAGCAACAGAAATAGAATTAGCCAAGGAATTAAGAAAATATGCTCATACTTTAACAGGAAGGGAACAATTGGCAGCATTTGCATTTGCAGATTCAATAGAGGTAATTCCAAGAACTCTTGCAGAAAATGCAGGTCTTGATCCAATAGATGTTTTGGCTGAATTGAAATCAAGGCATGAAAAAGAAAAAAACATTGGAATAAACGTATTTACTGGAAAGCCAATAGACTCAATTAAGGAAGGAATAGTAGAGCCGTTAAAGATAAAGACTCAGGCAATAAAGTCAGCTACAGAGGTTGCAGAATTAATATTAAGGATAGATGATGTTATATCTGCAGGTTCAGATTCAAGACCTTCTGGAATGCCCCAAAGAGGAATGCCGGAGGATATGTAAATGGAAGAAAATATAGAAACAAGAGTTGGATATAAAACAATAAGCATCCTTAGAGACATCTTATCTGAATATATAGGAGCGCATACTATTGATGGAGAATATAAAGGAGATAGTCATTATCTATATTGTTATTTTAAGTTTAATTCATTCTTAGAAGATTAAGGTTATCACTCACTTTAAATTCTATTTTTTGAGAAAAAAATTAAATCATATGTTTGTCATGAACTAATTCATAGTTGAATAATTCTTCCTGGGAAAACCACAAGCTAATTTCTTTTTCAGCTTCATCTTTGTTTCCTGAAGCATGAACCAAATTCGGAATTGCCATGTTTTTATCATCAGCATACTTGTAGCTTATATGTGCATAATCTCCTCTTATTGTTCCTGAAGGAGCACTTTTTGGTTCTGTGTCTCCAATCATTTTTCTTACATTTTCAACTGCATCTACTCCTTGCAGGCAGATAGCAACAACATGATTATTGACAATGAAATCCATAAGTTTTTTTCTTACATGCTCTCCTCTTCTTATTGAGATATCTTCAGTATAATGCTTCATAGCCAGTTCCTGATTTACTCGAACCATTTTAATTCCAACAATCTTCAAACCCTTTTTCTCAAATCTTGAAATTATTTCCCCAATTAATCCTCTTTCAACACCATCAGGTTTTATAAGAACTAAAGTTTTTTCAATCATAAAATTTATTTGTGGGTAAGATTTATAAAGTTGGTTATGTCATAAAAAATATGGAAGAAGAAACTCTTGACTGGTCCCTGTATCTTGCAAAGGAAGGTTATACACAAAATTTCTTAAGAGGCATTCATCCAGAAAATAAATCAATTTCTCAAGAGTGAAAAAGAGAGTTAATTAACGCATTTAAGAATGAAGGAAGCAGAAAATTAGCAGTTAGATATTTAGATGGAGTCATTGAAAATATTTTAAAGTTTAATTTATCAGAAGCAGAAAATGATTTAAAAGAAGCCAGAAAATATAAAAATATCTCAAGAGATTATCCTGAAAGATATTACAATCTTGTTTCTGCTGTATATCAAATATGTAACACTTCAGCCAAAGTCCTCGGTGCTAAAAGATTAGAAAAAATGTTGG
>JBBSXG010000030.1:0-43941 GCA_038045885.1 Nanobdellota archaeon | reverse complement strand
ATTAACTTTTAGATTATTCATGAAATCGCAGGAAGGAATAACTGTAAAGAAAGATAAAGATTTCTCTGAATGGTATTCTCAAGTCATACAAAAGGCAGAATTAGCAGATATTAGATTTGGCGTACAGGGGTTTATAGTCCACAGACCTTTAGGATTTTTTATAGTAAGAAAAATTTATGAATACTTAGAAAAAGAATTAGAAGATGATGGGCACCTAGCATTTTTATTCCCAAGTGTGGTTAAGGAAGAAAATCTCAAAAAAGAGAAAGAACACGCTGGATTTACTCCAGAGGTGTTTTGGATAAGCGAAGCTGGAGATAAAAAAATTGAAGAAAGATTTGCTTTAAGACCAACAGGTGAAGCTCAAATATACCCTTTATATCATTTATGGTTTAGCAGTTATAAAGATTTGCCCTTTAAGGGATATCAATCTAGAATTTCTGTTTACAGAAATGAGATGACAACAAGACCTTTTTTAAGAGGTAGAGAGTTCGCTTTTTTCGAATCTCATGATGTGTTTAATACTCATCAAGAGTCATTAAATCAAGTTGAGAAAGATTTAGAAACATGCAGCAAAGTAATTCATGATAAATGTAAAATCCCGTTTTTATTTTTCAAACGTCCTCAATGGGATAAGTTTAAAGGCGCTGATGATACTTTTGCTCCGGAAACCTTAATGCCTGATGGTAAGAAAACGCAATTAGGATCTACTCATGATTTAGGGCAAAACTTTTCAAAAGCATTTGATATAAAAGTTTCGAATAAAGATGAAAAACAAGATTATGTTTGGCAGACTTGTTTTGGACCAGGGATACATAGAATAACCGCTGCAATAATAGGGATTCATGGGGATGATAATGGATTAATTTTACCTTGGGATATCTCGCAAGTACAAATCGTAATCGTTCCTGTATTTTTTTCAGATAAAAATGATAAAGATATCATTAAAAAATGCAAGGAGGTTGAAGTTAAATTAAAGAACTATAGGGTTAAATTTGATGATCGTGAATATTCTCCTGGATACAAGTATAATTATTGGGAGTTGAGAGGAGTTCCCATTAGAATTGAAATAGGGCCAAGAGAAGTTAAGGAAAATAAGGTTACTTTGTCTTTAAGAACAAATCCAAAAAATAAAATCTCACTTGGTTTAAAAGATTTAATCAAAAAAATTGAAGAAAATTCTAAGTTACTTGATAAGGAAATTGAAAGAAGAGCTGTTTCCTACTTTAGGCAAAATACAAAAAAGACTGATTCTTATTCCGAATTAAAAAAGATGCTTGAAAATCATCGTGGTTTTATACAAGTTCCATTCTGTTCGATGGATTTGGATGGTGAAAAATGTGCTGATAAGTTAAAAAAAGAAACTACTGCAAATGTTTCTGGAACATTATATCCTAAAGAAGATAAAGTTAGCAAAGACATGAAATGTATTATATGTGGAAAAACAGCTAAAAATATTGTTTACGTTGCTAAAAGTTATTAGAATACTGTTTATATAATCTAGGTTTATTTTTATAATATGTCCATTGTTTTACAGTATGGTCTTTTAAGTTCAGTTTTTTCGCTATTTTATAAGGTGACAAACCGCTTGTTCTTAGTTTTATAACTTTTTTATAGTCTTTAATTTTCTTTTTTTCTTTCATCGATAATAACTTTAATTTTTTCAGCGCCATCTTAGAAGAATCTTTTCTCTTTGAATTATATAAAAAATCAATTTTTGTGATAAAATTGTATAGGTTGATATAATTTGGATAGATAACAAAATATAATTGTTGCATATTTGAATTATCCCTGGTTCTTTTATACTTTCTTCCTAAATAAACTTTACTTGTTTTTATACCAAAATTATTTAATAAATCTTTGATTTGCTTAAGAAAGAATACCCCCTCTTTTGTCTTATCTATAGTCTTAGAGTTATCAAACTTCAAATTTTGATATGAATTGCGTCTTTTAACTAATGTTAATTTATTTAATTCACTATCAAATAAACCCTGTAAGAATCTTCTTTTTACCTCCATGTTTGAATTTAGAATCCATCTTGGGATTATTACCTTATTTTTTGTCTTGTCACCCCGAACTGCACCAAAAACATATAAAAATCTTGAAAATATCCTATCATGTACGGCCATCTTACCATTATTTACTTTATATCTATAAACTACCGGACATACTTTAAATTTTAACAAGGTTTTTCTTATTTTGAATAAATCTTCATAAACACCATAAAACCAAGTGTTACAAAAATTCTTAGATATATTTCCATCACCAAGATTATATCCTATTAAATATGCGATATCATTAAGCTCTTTGTTGTTATAACGTTTGTTGTATCTGTTATCAAAATCATCTATTATTTGTGCGAAAAGAGGCTTTGATTTAGTAAGTCGCCACCTATATATCTTATCTAAACTTACATTAACTCTGCTTTTAATTTCTTTTCTACTTAAACCCTTTTTATTTAGTTTAACAACCTTATAGTAATTTTTAATATCTTTAATTTGATGACCTTTTCTAAATGTTTTTAATAGTTTTTGTTGGATGTTTAAATTCTCCATAGAAATGCTACAATCTAAAAATATTTAAATGTTTTCTTTTAATTGCGGGAGTAAGGCAAAAGGTGTTGCTTTCTTCTCGAAATCGTACTAACTATTAAGATTAATATTATTAAAATTATCCAGAAATCTCTAATATAGAATGGTTTTCTTATTGTCATATTAAATTCTTCCTCGCTTACGTAACTATTGTTATTCTTATCTTCATAAGAAATGCTTAGTATATTTTTGCTATCTAAATTATATCCTCTTAAGGTTATATCAAATATTTTCTCACCATCAAATGATTTTAATTCGTATATTTTTCTGTTATTTAATTTTATCTCTACATTATTAACTGGGGAATTAACACTTAACTTTATCCTTATATCTGTATCTTCAAAATAGCTTGTTATACTATCATGTCCAAGAATTTCCAGTTCTAAATTAGGAGAGTCATATATTTGAGGATTAACTATGAAAAATTTACTTACCTCATTATTGTTTAATGTTACTAAAAATTGATCATCTTCAGGGGTAAACCTGAAATCAACTAGTTTTGTCTCTATTATTCTTAAGTCAATAAACTTGCATTGTGGGTTATAACATATCTCTAAATCATTTAAATCAAAATTTCCTTTATTCATAATAGAACATGTTATCTTTCCAGACTCATAATCATAATAAAAATCTTTATCTAAATCACAATTTAAATTTATGTTTTGAGAGTAAATTTTTTCTTCCTCATTTGTTAATTGACTTATTAATTCTTGAGCTTCTTCAAAAGAAAACGTTTCTTCATCATAGTTAAATCTTAATGTTTCCGCAACCTCATTTAGGAAAGTATCTTTAAATGCCACTTCAGAGCTATAAATAAATCCTTTTTTTAGTTCATCGGGGATTTTTACAATGAAAAAGGTTGATTCTCCTTTATTCGGCTTTAATAATAACTCGTGAATATTATCCTGCACTTTTATCGGGGCTTTATACAAATAAACTGTTAATGGAAGATAATAGCTATTCAAGTTTTTAGCAGTAACTTTAATCGGGACATGTGAACCAGGGCCAACATCATTTTTTAGAATATCTACTCCTAACTCGACATCTTCTTTGTAAAACTCTCCTGTGTTTAATACCATACTTTTTATATCTAAACCCAATGACACAACATTTGCGTTGCTTGATAACCATCCATAGTTTATATCAGATTCTTTTATATCTGCTCCAACTTTCATTCTTATATGTGTTGCATCAACATATCCAAATTGTCCGTAAGTAGGATCGAACGGAATCCAGCCATATCCAGGAAAATATACTTCTGCCCATGCATGATTACCAAAATCATTTAGCAAATTAGTATAGCTTTGTCCTGTTACAAATCTTGCAGGGATATTCAAAGAACGTAACATCGAGACAAACAATGATGTTAATTCATCACAAACCCCTATCCTATTTTCTAAAACCCAAGATGCGTTTTGAGAAACTTCTGCTGTTAGAGTTTCTAGGCTATAATTTATATTTTGTTTGTTCCACGTTCCTATCTTATGCACTAATTCAAATAAATCGTCTTCTCCCTGTGCTAATTCATTTGCTTTTGCAATTATATTGGGGTCGTTTGAATTAACTGTTTCAGTAGCAACCAAGTATTTATTTAAGTAAACTAAATTATCCTTTATTGGAAAATCTATCTTATTTTTAAGATGCTGAAAATTAACTTTTGTTGTCCCTTCCGCATCGACATTAAATTCTAATCTATCTTCATTAGGGTAATCCCATTTGAAATAAATATTATCTTTAGAAATAATTTGTGATGCTTTTGGAGACGAAAAGATTTTGTAGTTAAATTCCTGAAAATCACTTTCTAAAGGGAAAAAAGTTAAATTGGCATAGACATATCTTACGCTCCCGCCTTGATTTTCTATGCTTAATGAAGAAGATAATTCTGTTCTAAGGTCGAGTTCTTTGTAGGCATTAAAATCTTCTGCATTTACGCTTACAATGATTAATAAAAATAATATAATTAAAAATCTCATTACTTTAGCAGGTGTTCTAACCTATCTATAAATGTTTTGAAATCTTCTTTGTCTATTTCTCCACCACATGAATGGTCGTGACCCCCAGATTTTCCATTTAATCCAACAATTACCTTATCTATCAATCTTGGAAGAATTACATCTCCTTTGTAATAAGATCTTAAACTCATTTTCATTCTTCCATCCTTTTCTCTCGCTATTACAACGACTTTATCAGGATTTTTGTAGATTAATTCGTTAGCTAGTATTGTTGTATAACTGCTGTCTTTAAGAGTATAAGTGTAAAGAAATATTTTTTTATATATTATACTATTTTTTATCGCATCATGCAATATCCTCTTATACTCATTGTTTGACTTTTCAAATCTCTTGTAAATAAATTTTCCTCTTGGGGTTGTTCTGTCTAATATTTCATGGGGATCATTGATTCTTGTTAAAATATTAATAGACTGTTTTACTTCTTGAGTTTTTCCGTGTAATATAAACGTAAACAATTTTGCTAATTCCCCCACCCTAGTTTTAAACAAGACATCCGGTGGTTCTTTTAGTTCCGGATCACCTAAATCTTTGTACCTCTCGCAAAATTCATGATAATAATCTAAACACCAATCTCCAATTATCCCGGTTGCGGCTATCCATAAATTCTCTTTTGTAATCTGATAACACCAGTATGATGTTGGTCTTGAATCATTTTTATCAAAATATAATGGGTTAAAGTGTTTTACACCTTTTATATCTTTTATAGGATGGTGATCAATCCAGATTATTGGCACATTAATCTTATCAACAAATTCCTGGCTTATTCCATGCTTATCCAGAACTAAAACTAGATCAGGAGAATAATAATTTACAGCTTTAAGATAAGATTCATCAACGATGTTATGTTTTACAGGAATTCCTTTGCCTTTATCAAGATATTTTCTAATTAGCAAAAAAGAAGCTAATCCATCTGTATCATCATCAAATAAAATTAATGGATTAACTGAATCATCCAAATACTCCTTGATTTTATTTATCGATATCATTCAATAAATCTATAACTTCTTATTTATAAATTTTGGCGTGGAGATGCATTGTTAAGTTAAACCAAGTTTTTATGAAAGTTTTAAATATATTCCTGTAAGAATTATTAATCATTCTTTAATTCTGGTGTGTATCTCTGCTTGGATTCCAATGTATCCGCTTCTTTTCATAGGAGAGCTACCGAAGTCTGTTCCAATAAAAAAGTTTATTGCTCCTCTTGAAGATGGGATTTCTATCGCGGCAGATGCAGTAGGTATCCAGTCTTGTAATTTTGTGTCTAATGTTCCTCCGATCTCCTGGCTATGATCTCCTTCTTTTACATCTTTTTCCCAAGGAGTATTTTTTATTGCCCCTCCAGAAAACTTTATTCTTATATTTTTATATTTTACCGCTATCCCTCCAAGAAGTTCAACAGATGAGTAAGGTCTTATAAATCTTACAGCTTCTGTTGGATTTCCTTGAGGGTCATTTTGATTGTACTTTTCTGATGTAAACTCTGTTCCTATTTTAAAAGCAGCACTAACTTCTGGACTAAATTGTGAATCTTTATTAAGAAATAATCTAAATCCTCCTCCACCAGAAAAATTATTTGCTTTTACTGAGTGCTCACCATACTCACTTGAAACTCTGAAATTATAGCTATTTCCTTGTGTTTCAATGAAAAATCCAAGTCCAATAGGAAAAATTTCCCCTTCATCTTTTCTTTCTTGTTCTTCGTATCCCCAAAGCTTGCCTTCAAGTTTTTTGCTAAGTATCTCCAAGTCCACAACTTTCTGTCTTTGAAAGATTACTTCTCTATCATTCTCTCTCATCAAATTTATCTTTTCGTCATTTAAAGATGCTACTTGTTCCTCAAGTCTATTTACATTTTCGGGTGTTAAAGCATAATATATTTTTAATACATCTGCAGGCGCCCAAAACATCTCTCCTCTTTTCAACAGACTATGGGGATAAAATGTTCCATTCTTTTTGGTATGTCTTACAGTCCCCTTTTTTCCATATATTTCTATTATATCTCCATTATCCTCTCTTAGAATTGTTATATCTTCGGGACTTTCTCGTGATGTTAAAGCCATTGCCTCTTTTATAATTCTGTCTTTGCTTCTATCTTTTCCAAAGACGACGTTATAAAAGCTTGCAGCTGTCGTGGATTTGTCTCTTGTTCTTTCTGCATTCCATACTACGTTTTGGCTTCCTATCTGCACTAAACCTACAAATTTTTTTCCATCTGCAGTTGTATCTCTTCCCGTCTCCATAAACTGTGCCCCAGAGATATGGTATAAATTTAATTGTGATTGAGCTTCTGCAAAATTAGGCTTAAATAAGTTTAAAGTAGAATATAATGCCACAAAAGTTAATGTACTAAATAATTTCATAAAATATACACAACTAAGTAGTTTATAAATCTTATTATTATAGAATAGTATATAATGGGCTATAGATTATTTAGGCTTTATTATCCTTGATAAGATATTTTTTATAGTAGGAAAGATACTATAATCTTATATGCTAGTTAATTATATATTTATTAATGCCTTATTATTCTATTTGATCGTTTACTAGGGCGCATCTTCTCATATCCTTTACCTTTTCCTTGTAAACCACGAGATTTTCTTGCTGCACTTGTTATTCCTCTATATACTCTTCCTCTTTGTCTTGCTAAATTTTTAATTTCAGGATACTTCTTTGCAATCTCCCTATCAATCATAATAACTTCGTAAAAATAATTTCTTCCATCTCTTGCTAAATAGTATGAGTTAACGACTTCACAATTTGGGTAATGCTTATTTGCTCTTTGTTCTGCGATCCATTGGTAATTCATTCCTAGAACTAACTTTCTTCTTGTATTCTTAGATTTTCTTCCAGAATTAAACCTTGGACGTTCATGCCCTCCTCTTAATAATCTTACGCGGGCAACAACATAACCTTGTTTTGCCCTAAATCCTAAAGCATGCGCCTTATCTGGCCTTGTTGGGTGATCAACACGTACAACAGCATTGCTCTTTCTCCACTCAACCATTCTTGGCCTGATTAATGCATTAATCTTATCGTGATCATTCCATAACTTGCTTAGATATTTCTTGTAACCCATAATCTTACTCAAAAATCTCGGTTTAAAAAACTTTTTAATTTCCTTAAAACCCATAGTTTTCGGAAGTTATATAAATTTTATTGTTTTACTTGCTTAAATGGATATGGTCGCAAATTTATTCAAAATAGTGTTTGGAATTATCCTTGTAATTGTCGCAGTATATCTAAGTTATGGCAACAGTTGGGGGATAGCAGCATTAAGTTTAATCAAAGGCGGCATAGTTCTTTTAGTTGTCTTAATCGGGGTTGTATTATTACTGATCGGATTTAGTGATCTAAAGAATGCTTAGTAAAAAACAAAAACTCGATTTACAGGAACTTGAAGCTATGTTTGCTGATGAATTAAATGAAGAACAAGAAGAAGAAATTTATGTTGCTTCTTAACGTCTTTTCTTTTTTCCTTTTATTTTCCTTTTAATATGTTTTTTAGAAGGTTTTGATTTAGTCTTTTTCTTCTTTATCTTAGATTTAAATTTATGCTTTACTTTCTTTATTCTCTTTGATCTTCTCTGTTTCTTTTTCTCAACCTCTTCCTCTGCAGCCTTAGGAGTAATCATTATTGGTTTGTTCAATTCTGATAGATCATATTGTAATTTATTTATTCTTGATTCAATTTCATTAATCCTCTTAGTGCTATCTTCTTGCTTTAATATGCTGCCACATTCACTGCATTTATATTCTAATTCTAATGCTTCTTCTAACTCATATCTTATGTTGTCATTAGCACAAACAAAATATCTATGCTGTCTTTCTTTTTCTAATTCGTCTTTTAGTCTTAAAATCTCAGCTTGCTTTCTGCTAATTAATAAATCCCTCGCATGCTTGAAATTAAATGTCCAGTAATAAATATACCATCCCTTTTCTCTGTCTTTTTTTCTGTTAGAATAGACTAGATTGTAGGAATTTAATTTATATAATAGATTTCTTATCTGATTAATGCTCATCTTTAAATCTTCAGCAATGTCAAATTCAGAAATATTCTCCTTCTCTTTTAGTAAGTTTAGAAGCTTGATAGCGTCTTTCCCCGCTATTTCCTGAACGAACTCTTCGACGATATTTAAAAATTCCATTAACATTGAATTGAATGATGTATTTAAAAATCTTTTTATATTTGAAAATTATCACATTTTAATAATTAGAAACATTTAATAAGGACTATATTTTAGTAATATTTATAATAAAAGGGAGGTTGTTATAATGGTTTTTTTCAAAAAAAAAGATTTACCAGATTTACCAAGTCCACCAGACAAATTCTCTGATTCTTCAGAATATACAGATGATGATTTTCCAAGATATACCCCGGCAATGAATTTTGATGCTGATAAAATTGGCATGAAGTCTAAGATGCCTATGCCTATTCCAGAGTTCCCTAAAGAAGAACATCAAGAAATGGGGAATTATGACAGAAGACCTTTATTTATTAAGATAGATAAGTATGAAAATGCCATTGCAACACTGAATTCTATACGTGATAAACTAGAAGAAGCTAACAATATAATAAGCGAATTAAGGCAGATTAGAAGAGATGAGGATATGCAGTTAGACGAATGGAGTGAGCATATTCGTTCTGTTAAGGAAAAACTAATGAATGTCGATGGTATGTTATTCGAATAAAATGGCTAAAAAAGATAATCCTTTACATGTTTTAGTGACAAATCCAAGGGATATAAGAAGACATTTGTTATTAGGAGGAGTAGATGCCATTAAGGTTCTCGAAAATTATGAAAAATTTAAGAAGTTAAAGAACCTAAAAAAGAAGAAATTTTTAGATTTAGCTGATAAGTTTAAAATTGTTAACCAGGAAATAGATTCTTTAGTAAATAAATTACCTCAAGTGACTGAAGAGAAAATTGAAAAGCAAGTTTCTAGAATTGAGCATAAAGAAGAATTAACTACAGGTAGAAAAGAGCCAAAATTAAGAAAAGGAAATGACTTGCAAAGGGAATTAAGAATTTTACAAGATAAATTATCTAGATTAAACTTTTAACCAACAACAGCTTTAATTCTTCTTACACCAGCAGAAACAGCCTCTTCTTTTATTATTCTAAAACTTTTAATTTCTTTAGTATTTTTAATATGAGGACCGCCGCATAATTCCGTACTATATTCTCCAATCTTGTAAACAGAAACAGTTCCAGGATATTTTTCTTTGAAAAAAGCTAGAGCTCCTTTTTTTATAGCATCTTGATATCTCATTTCTAACCTTTCAACTTTCAATCCTTCTTTTATTTTTTTATTTACTATATCTTCAACTTTTTTAATTTCCTCTTTTGTCATTGCTTTTGGATTGACAAAATCAAATCTTAATCTCTCTTTTGTTATGTTGCTTCCCATTTGTCTTACATGATCCCCAAGAACGTCTCTTAATGCTTTATGTAACAAATGAGTAGCTGTATGCATTCTTACAACTTCTTTACTGTGATCGGCTAATCCTCCTCTGAACTTCTGCTCTGCTCCTTGTCTTGAAATTTCTTGGTGTTTAGCAAATAAATCATTAAATCCATGCTCATCAACTTTTAGATTATTCTCCTTAGCGACTTCATTTATCATCTCTAAAGGAAACCCATAAGTTGTGAATAAATTAAATGCAAGTTCTTTTGAAATTGCTTTATTCTTTAAATTTGGAATTTCTTTTTCTAATATCCTTAATCCTTGAACTAATGTTTTTTCAAACTTGTCTTCTTCAGCTTCAAATTCTTTTAAAATAAAATTTTTATTTTGCCCTAATTCTTTGTAATCATTTTTATATCTTTTAATAATAACTTCTGCAATTTCCTTTGTAAATTTATTATTTATGCCGAGAATATGCCCATATCTTATAGCTCTTCTAATTAATCTTCTTAGAATATAACCATGTTCAACATTGCTTGGAGGAATTTTTTCAGCTAAAATAAACACACTTGCACGTAAATGATCTGCAATAATTCTTTTAGCTCTTAAATCGTCTTTATTGCTTAAAGAACTTATTTTTTTTATTATATCTTGAAATAAATCTGTATCAAAAACACTTGATTTATTCTGCAAAACCATTGTTGTTCTCTCTAAACCCATTCCTGTATCAACATTTTGCTGTTTTAATTTTTCATAACCTTTCTCTGTTTTATTATACTGCATGAAAACATCATTCCATATTTCAACATATTTTCCACAAGAACATCCAGGCATGCAGTCTTTAGAGCACTTTTCTTTTAGAGTATCATAATACATTTCTGTATCTGGACCACATGGACCTGTTTGACCTGCAGGACCCCACCAGTTTTCTTTTTTACCAAAGAAATAAATTCTTTCTTTTGGCATCCCTAATTTCAGCCATACTCTAGCTGATTCTTCATCCTTTGGAGCGTCTTTATCCCCTTTGAAGCAACTAACATGAATTCTTTTTGAGTCTAATTTCAAATTCTTGGTTAAAAATTCATAACTAAAATTTATTGCATCTTCTTTAAAATAATCTCCTAGACTCCAGTTTCCAAGCATCTCGAAAAAAGTTAAATGTGTACTATCTCCTACTTCTTCTATATCATCTGTTCTTAGACATTTTTGATAGTTAACTAATCTTTTTCCAGAAGGATGCCTTTGTCCTAGTAAATAAGGAACCAAAGGATGCATTCCTGCTGTCGTAAATAATACTGTAGGATCGTGCTCTGGCATTAATGAACTAGAAGGAATAATGGCATGCTTTTTACTTTTGAAAAATTCTAAGTATTTTGTCTTTAATTCATTACTTTGCATAAATACATGTTTTAATTAAAGTTTAAAAAATTAACTAAGTTAGAATGGGAAGATTTATATAGTCTTAAATACTATAAATTTGTAGTGTTTAAATATGTATTGGAAAGAAGTAAGACAACATGAACATTTTAATCTTCATCATAAAGGAACTTTGGCTTGGAGTGATGTGGTTAGGCTGATTTATAAAATAAAAAATAAAAGAAAAAAGGGAGATAAAGTTGAGATTGAGGATGATAAAATTTATATGCTGTGTGAATTAAAAGATAAAATATTATATGTCATAAATGTTAAAAGAAAATGAAAGAAAAAATACTAAAATGCCCAAATTGTAGTAACCTTATGAAAGAAATTAAAGTTAAAATACAAAATGCAGATAGTTTGGTTACAAGTTATCAATGTGGTAAATGTGGCTATTTTGATTTTGAGGACTTCTCTATTAACAAAGCAATTAATGAAATTAAATTAAAAGAACAATCTCCATTAAGAATAAAACAAAGAGTCATTAAATTATCCCAAGGGAGAATTGGGATGTACTTTAATCAAGATGTTGCAAGAAGTGTTAATCTAAAACCTGGAAAAGAAGTTTATGTTTCTGTGCCTGATAAAAAGCATATTTTAATTAAATTGGAAGATTAAAATGAGTAAATCATTGATGAAGATAACCAAACACGAAAATAATATTATAAACTTTGTTAAATTAAAATATAATCTGAAGAATAAAAATGAAGCTATAAGTTTTTTAATAAAGGATTATGAGAATAAGCAGTTAAAAATTAACTAAATCTTTATATATTTTAATATCTTAGTATGATAATGGAATTCATCCAAAAAAGAGATTTTTCTAAATTAATTGCACAATCCGGGGCAATGTTTCAGATAATCAAGGAATTTAAAAAAGAGGATTTTTTTGGAACTTCTCCACCTTCTGTCTTTGTTGGAAGTAAGCTATACCCCGAGGCTAATGTTGGGATATTAAGTCCTCCATCTGAGACAGAAGAAGCTTGGGTGTATGATTCTCCTAATTACTGGAGCAAGGAAAATTACTCTATAAGGCAAATAGCATTATTGCGAGCTAATCTAATAAACTCAAGATTTCAAGTTAATATTAAGGATGTTAGGAAACAAGAAAAATTCTTAGATGCTGCAAAGGAAATTGGAATTGCTTCTAAACCAGTTGATATTGAAGTTAAATTAACTAGAGCTCCTTACATTAAGATGGATTTTGATAATGTCACAACACCTTCTGGTCCTAAGGGAAACTTGAAAAATGTTAAGATAGTAGATAATATTAAAGTTGAGAATAAAGTTGAAAAAGTTGTTTCTGATACAGACTTAAAAGCTAATGAAGCATTGAATTATTTGTACGAAGCTGGATTTGATGAAAATACATTGACTAAATTATTAAGCATTGGAGTTCTAGGATTAAAGAAAAATAGAAAATTAGTTCCAACAAAATGGAGTATAACTGCAACAGATGATACTTTAGGAAAGAATTTAATAAATAATTTGCAGGATTATCAAATGATTAATGAGTATAGGTTGTATACAGGAAGTTACTTAGGGAATTATTATTATATTTTGATGTTTCCCGAGATATGGCAGTATGAATTATTTGAGGGATACTTGCCCGGATCAGCTTGGAACTATTCTAAGGATATTAAATTCGCAACAGATTCTGAAACTTTATTTGGAAGAAAGACTTATGCTCATAATACTGTAGGGGGTTATTATTCTTCTAGATTAGGAGTTTTAGAACATTTGGATAAAATAAAAAAACAAGCTTCATGTTTAGTTATTAGATTTGAAACTCCTGAATATAATATGCCTCTTGGTGTTTTTGTTGTAAGAAATGCAGCAAGAAAGACAATGAATAATAATTATCTGACTTTTAATACGAAAGAAGAACTAATTAACAAGACTAAGGAATTAATAAAATTGATTTTTAATTATGATTTGGATAATATTCTAAAAGAAAGTAAATTATTAAGAAGTTTGACACAGAAAAAATTAAGCTCTTTTTTTAATTAAACTAAGTATTAAGCATGATATTAAATACGAAATTAATAAAGATATAATTGTTAATGTTGAATCTGGAATTGTGGATCTTAAGGTAATAAACAACGATTGGTAAGAAATTCTACCACAGTCTGGCCCAACACAGTATATTGCTAGTTTAACAATTGGAGCAAATAAAATTAATAAAAATATCGCTAAGGTAACTAATATTTTCGTTAAAGTTAATTTAAAAAATTCTTTGAAATTCATCTTTTTTTAATAAGAGTCATTAGTATATAAATTAATAGTATCATCCATGCTCCTGCTAAGAACCAATATCCATAATAATTTGTAGTTGTTGCCTGAACTAACATTGGAGCTGATTCTGCAGTAGCTTTTTGAAACGAATCTTGAGCCATTAAAGTATTACTTGTACTTACTCTTGTAGTTAGATTACTTAACCATTGTATAATAAAAGCTATTCCTGCTGAAATTAAAAACAAAGGTAATACAGAATTAATTAAATTTCTTCTTGTATATTTTGGAGCTATAACAATAAATTTCTTTACTACGCGATAAAATTCTATTCTTTTTCCTTTCTCACTATAACTAAACTTTTTTGTTTCAACTAAACCATTTTTTCTTAATAGTTGTAAGTTATAATGAACTGTGGATAAAGGCGATTTTAATTCTTTTGCAACTTCAGTTTCACTTGCCTCATCTTTTGTGCTTAAATATTCTAAAATTCTTCTAGAAGTAGCATTACTTAATACATTAGCTAAATCTTTTGCTTTATCTTCTTCCAAGCTTACTAGAATGTATTTTTCTTCATTAGTCATGATAAAATAAGAATTTTTTAATTTATAAAGGTTATTTTAACTTCAACTCTGGTTAAAGTTATTCTAAATAAATAGATGGTCTGCTTGGTTTTGCCTTTGAAGCTTTTCCCTTTGGATCATATTTATTTTTATCATTCACTGCAAATACCTTAACGTCTTTTGCATTGCAAGAATTCTTTAACAACTCTGAATTGTTTTTGAATAATTCTAGTTCTTTCGGAATAACATATAAATATATCTTAGGATTATTAATGTTGCTTAATTTTTTAATGTTATTAACATCATCAACTGTTTTCTCTATGCTTTCTTCTTGTTTTTCTAATTCATTATTTATCTTTTTCTCATCCGATTTTGGCCATTCAGCTAATGAAATAAAGTTTTTATTTCCTAGATTGGAATAAACTTCTTCTGCTAAATGAGGTGCAAAAGGAGCTATTAACAAAATTAATTTCTCTAAAGTTTTTTTATCGTAATCGTGTCTTTTTAAATAATCTGTAAATTCAATTAAAGAAATTATAGCATTATTAAATTTAAAGTCTTCAATATCCTGTGTTACTTTTTTAATTAGCATATTTAGTTTACTCTCAACAATTAAATCATTCTTCTTGCTTAAATTTTCTGTTATAAAATAAATTTTATTTAAAAATTTGTAAATTCCTTCTATGCTTGTATCACTCCATTCAAATTCTTTTTCTGGACTAGCTATGAATAGGATATAAGTTCTTAATGTATCAGCACCATATTTATCAATTATTTCTAAAGGATCAACAACATTGCCTTTGCTCTTGCTCATTACATCGCCATTTTTTAACACCATTCCTTGGGTTAATAATTTATTAAATGGCTCGTCAATATTTAATAATTTTAAATCCCTTAATGCTTTTGTGAAAAATCTTGAATATAATAAATGTAAAATAGCATGTTCTATCCCCCCAATATATTGATTAACTGGCATGAAATAATTTATCTTTTCTTTATCAAATATCTTTTTATCATTATCAGGATCACAATATCTTAAGAAATACCATGAAGAATCAACAAATGTATCCATTGTATCTGTTTCCCTCTTTCCCATCTTGCCACATTTAGGACATCTTACATTCAAGAAAGACTTGCTTTTTGATAATGGATTTCCTTCTCCGGTAAATTGAACGTCTACTGGTAATTTAATTGGAAGATCTTTTTCATCAACTGGTTGCATTCCACAATATTGACAATATACTATAGGAATTGGTGTCCCCCAGTATCTTTGTCTTGAAATTAACCAATCACGTAATTTGTATTGTGTTGTTTTCTTTCCTAATTTTAAACTAGACAAATGTTTTGTTATTTCTTCAATTGCTTTTTTATTATCTAAATTATTAAATTTACCAGAATTAACCAAAATCCCATCTTCAACATAGGCTTCTTTTAGTTTGCTTAATTTTTTATCTTTTGGATTTATTACAACCTTTATAGGTAATTTGTATTTTTTTGCGAAATCAAAATCTCTTTTATCATGTGCAGGAACCCCCATTATTACTCCAGTTCCGTAATCTAATAAAACAAAATTTGCAATATAAACTGGAATTTTTTCATTTGTTAAAGGATGAATAGCATATTTTCCTGTAAATACCCCTTCTTTTTCCTTATCTTCATTAGTTCTTGAAAATTTATCCTCAATTACAACTTTTCTAACGAATTTTTTTATCTTTTCTTCATACTTTGTATTTTTTACTAAGTCTAAAACTTTATTGTACTCTGGAGCCATTACTAAAAATGTAACTCCATGTAATGTATCTGCTCTTGTTGTAAATACTTCTAAAAATTCTTTTGAATCTTCTAAGGAAAATTTAACTAATGTTCCTTCAGATTTTCCAATCCAGTTTTTCTGCATTGTTTTTACTCTTTCAGGCCATTCTAGTTTTTCTAAATCTCTTAGTAATTCTTCTGCGTAATTTGTTATCTTGAAAAACCATTGCTCTAAACTTTTTAATTCAACTTGATTATGGCATCTCCAGCATCTTCCATCAATAACTTGTTCATTTGCCAAAACAGTTTTACATGAATTACAATAATTAACTAAAGATTCTTTTCTATAAGCAAGATTTTTTTTATAAAATTGCAAGAATATCCACTGGTTCCATTTATAATACTCTGGAAGACATGTTGCTATCTCCCTTTCCCAATCATAACTTAATCCTAATCTTGATTGCTGTTCTTTCATTAATTTAATATTGTCAAAAGTCCAGTCTTTTGGATTAACTTTATTTTTAATAGCAGCATTTTCTGCAGGTAACCCAAAAGCGTCGTAACCCATTGGATATAGAACATTAAATCCTTGCATCCTTTTAAATCTTGAATAAGCATCTCCAATGGAATAATTCCTTGTATGGCCCATGTGAAGTGTTCCTGAGGGATACGGGAACATTTCTAGATTAAAGAACTTTTTTTTGCCTGATCTTTTTACAGAGAATGTTTTATTTTTACTCCATTTATCTTGCCATTTTTCTTCTATGTCTTTGAAGTTATACATAAACATTAATCTTAAGATGGATTATTTAAAGTTTATTATTTCAAAACAACTTTTTTCTTTGTCTTAAAATGCTTGCTAAATAAGAATGTGCTTGGTGCAAAAAATTTTGTTCTCCTTTTTCCAATCTTGGCTCCTGATTTCTTTAGAACATATGCTACTAAATCTGAGCAATTCCATACTTTTTTAAAAGTAAGTTTTTCTTTTCTTCTGCTAATTTTGCTATTATGAAAAGCAGCTTTAATTACTTCCTTGAATATCTTAATGTAGGAAAATGTTAATTCCTTACTTTTTTTTAGAAAATTGTTTATTGCTATCTTAAAAACTAAATTTCTATGTTTTGTTTTATAATATTTTGGCTGGACAATATAAATCGTTAATCCTCTAAAACTTGCGTATTTAATTCTTAATAATTTTTCTAATGATATTTTTTTTATTCCTTTGTCATAAAATTTAGTTCCTATCTCTAAAACTTTTCCTTTTCCTAGATACAAACAAGAATGTGTGATCCCTCTTGTGAATGCTCCTATGATAAATGAAGGAAAATTTCTTATTTTTAATCTGATATTCCTTAATCTTGGTTTTATTAGGATAACATCTCCTTTTTTTAGGTTTTCTTCCAATATTTCTGTAGTCTGTCTTATAGCTGCTCTTTCATTGTCATTATTTTTTATTACTATTGTTTTCATCAAAATTATAATAAAATCTTGTTATAAAAAGCTTTTGAAAAGATTTAAATATCTTCATGGAAGGAAAATAATAATGAGCCTGTAGTTCAGCCTGGATAGAACGCTTGCCTTCTAAAATTTGGAGAAAGCAAGAGGTCGTGGGTTCAAATCCCATCAGGCTCGTTTGCGTACGTGTCGAAGCGGCTAACGAAGCTGCCTGCAGAGCAGCCATTCCCAGGTTCGAGTCCTGGCGTACGCTTTATTTTTAATAAAGTTTATATACAAATTCCCTTTAAAATTTGAATGATAAAATTCTTTAATGATTTAGAAACTTTCAAAAAACAAATATCCCAACTAAATCTAGAGTTAAATATCGACGCTGTTTTTAATCTTGATTTTGCTTTTTTTGAGAGGCATGACAAATACACGTTAATCAGCATTCCTGATTACGATGTTGAATCTGAAAATATATTATTAATACATAAAAACAACTGTTATATCTATACTATAAAGAATTTCAACAATTTTCAAAAACGCTTTAAAAAAATCTTAAGCAAGAAATTTGGTGAAAGCACAGTAATGATATTATTGTTGTTCAAAGTTATACTGAAAAATTATTCTCAGGAATTCTTGAAGATAAGATCACAGATGAATGCTCTTGACTTAAATCCTTTCCTTGATAAAATTGAGGAATCTGGAAGATCATTAAGGCATCTAACAGACAGGATTGAAGAACTAGTAAATTTAATAATAACACTAAAGGAAACTGAGGTCAAGGAGTTTGATACTTCCTTAATAACATTTGACTATGACATGTTAAATGCAGAAGCAAGATATTGGCTAGAAAGATGCAGGAGTCATATTTACAGGGTAGCTTCATTAAGAACTAAATCTGAAATGCTATCTAATCGTGAATTAAACGTTACAATGAAGAGATTAACTGTAATAATGACTTTCTTGAGCATTATAGGAATAGTTGTAAGTGTTCCCGGTACAATCGGAGCTATCTTTGGAATTCCAGCATTATCCGACGCTTATTTTAAACAACATACTCTCGGATTAGTTTTTGCATTGATATTTGCAACAATTTTAACAGTAATTTTAGGATATATTTACTGGAGATCATTAAAACTAAAGTAATCATTTGTTTCTAAAATTATTTATTTTTTCTTTGACCTTGTTTTTTCCAATTATAAATGCAAAATAGACAAACATTCCAATGTAAGCAGTTGTTATTATAATGAATAAGATCCTAAATACAGAAACGTTATTAACAAAAGCTTCTCCGAAATATGATAATAGGAATATCATTGGAATTAATCCCAGCATTGTACTAATAAAGAACTTCCAGAATGGCATTCCGATTAAACCTGCTAAATAACTGAATAAATCATTAGAAGTTATAGGATTTAGTCTTAGTATGAATAAAACAAATGGTCCATATTTTTCAGAATATCTGTGAAATAACTCATGTTTTTCCTTGCTTATTAACTTTTCAATGTAACTATAACCGTAATTCTTTGAGATATAATAAATAATTATGTTTCCTACAGCTGTTGCGCCAATAGCCAATAGAGCCCCCTTTAAAGGCCCAAATGTAATGCTTCCAGCCACTGTTATAACTAAAGATGGAATGGGAGGAATTATTACCTCTATCAATATCGCCACAAAATAAATTAACCAGGCTAAACTCCCAAAAGAACTCATAAATTCTTGAGTTTCTTGCAAATCTTGGTTTGCGACGTTATATACAAAACCTTGTGTAAAATAACTATAAGTTATTAATCCTACTAAGATTAAAAGAAATGTTAGCGAATACTTGTTCTCTATTGTCTTCTTGTATAATTTGTGATCCTTAATTTTTTCCTTTAACTTTTCCCTGTTAAATTTTTTCACAATTTTAAGAATTTATTATTATATTTAAATTAAACTATTTCTTCTAGCTTGAAAACTTTTAGAAAAAATCCCATAGTATTAGATATTTCTTTGAGTGTTTTTATTTCTCTACTCGAAATTTCATGATTTGGCACTGTTGCCCTATATAGAATTTCTCCTATGCCCTCTTCATTTAAATGAGATGGTGTTGACTCTATTTTATTAATGTTTAAGAATTTTGCTTCTTCTCTTAAATATCTCTGGTATTCAAGAAACTTTTTATCAGCAACTATTCCTTTTCCAGATGCAGCCAATATGTAATGATAAAATTGTGTTATTTTAATTTAAAAAAAGGTTAACTTATCTTGGTCTTAACAAGATAGTTAATACATAAACAACTATAACAAACAACACTATTACTAATACAATCCAGAATGTTGAACTGCCTGCTAGGTTTCTCCATACTGAATCGAAACTTACTGTTGGTTCAAATGTTGATCCACCTGTTACGCTTCCACCATCCCCACTTATCTGGACTGTTGCCGTTTGTGTTGCTACAACATTACCATTTTGTTCAACGCTAATGTCTGCTGTATAACTTCCCGCATTCAAGTTTGAATTAGGTGTTAAATAAAAATACAATGTTGTTTCTTGTCTTGGTTGTAATGTTACTTGTTCATCTTGAGGTGCAGTTGCCCAATTTCCATTTATGTTTAAACTAACTGTATAGGTTTGTACTGAATCTTCTAAGTTAGCTAATTTAAATGGTAATCCGAATAATTTACCTGCACTAGCTGTTACTGTGCTTTGGACTAATGAAACTCTTACATTACCTTCACCAGTTTGAGAACCACCACATTGAACTTGTAATGTTACAAATTCTGAATCAGTGTTTCTTCCACCGTCAAATACGACTATTGCTTCAACATTATAGCTTCCTGAAACTGTATTGCTTGGAATTCTATATGTATAAGTTATAGTTGCAGAATCATCATTGTCGTCAAATTGGTCTAGACTGAATAATTCGCTTTCCCAATCTAATTCTAATTCAGCGTCTCTTAGTTTAACTGAAACTCTATCATCATTGTCGTCACCAACATTTCTTACATCGATAACAAAGTTTGCGTTTGCATTACATGCCAATGAAGCTGGAGTGACTGTTGCCTTTATTATTCTTACGTCATTATTCTCTCTTTTAAACTCCATATCATCTGTAGAATCATCATAATTACAGTTTTCATCCTCATTACCGTCTTCTTTCGCAATGATATATAGAATATATATATCATTTTCATCAAGATTGTTATCATCTACAGGTACTTCTAATTCAAAGTCGTTAAAGTCTACACTATCATCTTCATCAACGTCTTCAGGATCGCTTTCTGCCCTTACAATTATTTCATCTTGATCTAGATTGTATAATATTGCTTCTACTATAACATCACTTACATCAACATTACCCTCGTTTGAAATTTCGACATTTGTTATTTCAATTATTTCTCCAGGGCCGAAATTGTTATCTGGGTCAGCATTGAAATCTTTTACCCTTAAACCCTCACTTGAACTTGGTATACGGTCTCCATCAAATCTTCTACCATCTTCACAAACATCTTCTGGAGTAACGTCTACTCTTAAGTTGATTTCTTTTGTGAATTGTGTTGTTGCTATTTTTAATTTACCATCCCCATTTGTTGGATAACTATCAACGCCGACATCTTTATCAACAGTGAAACTTAAAGTAACTACTTGTGTAGCGCTAGGAGCTAATGTTGAAGGTACATTTGAAAATGTGATTTGTATTGGATCTCCATCTTCATCTGCAAATGTTCCAAAAGTTGTAACTGCGTTTGCAGGGAATGTTAAAGTACTTGTTCCTGTATTTTTGAATGTAAGAAATATATTATCATCATAGTCTTTTGGAGTTGGAATAACTAAGAGATTATTTGATAAAGTATCTCCTGTTACCTCTAATGTACTTATACTAGAAGTTACAGTTATAGTGAATTCACTCCAATCTGCACTAAATTGATCTACTGCTTGAACTATACATGAAGTTGAACCTGTAAAACTAGCATTTGGTGTTAAAGACAAAATCTCATTATTTGTTCCACTTAAAGAACAAGTTACTCCTGTTCCTTGTTTAGCAATACTAAATGCTTGTAGAGTACCGCCTTGGTCAGCATCAGCGTCACCTGCGTTTGTACCTGTACCAGGAGCAGATAAATCTGAGTCATATAAAACTGTTCCCGAATTCTGAACAAGTGTAGCGTTTGGTATTTGTGTTACCCATGATGCAGCACTTGCGTTAAAACTAACTAAACTAAATAAAAATAATACTATGATACTAATTGAAAATAATTTTTTCATTTTGATTAACCCCCGTGTTAATATTATGTTGTTATCCTATAGTTACTAAACCTTTAAAAACCTTTCGGTGGCTTCAAGAAAGCTTGAATTTATTGAGGAGTTTGTAGTTCTTTACTATGTAATTAGTTAAATCACCTATTAATAATCCTAGTAACATTCCAAATATGACATCGCTTAAATAATGTACCCCTAGATAAACTCTTGATAGTATTACTATAATCCCAAAGAAGATCCACAAATACTTCATTTTATCCATGAAATTTAATACTGTAAACATTGCTGTTGCATGACCGCTTGGAAAACTTCTATCGGGATTTAAAGTTTGGACTAACTCATTTTGCAATTCAACAAAAGGACGTTCTCTTGAAATTATAATTTTTAATCCATTTGTTAATATTAAATATAGGAATAATGATAATATTAATGGCAAGATTTTTTTATAATTCTTACTTAATATAATAACCATTAAGATTATACTAAATAATACATACCATGCAACAAAATCAATAAAAATAGCCAGTGAACTTAATATGCTTATTCTATAGCTTGTGAAAAATATTGAAATATTTTTATCAAAAATAAATGAAATTACTACTGCTAAAACTAAAATTGAGTAAAGGTATAATTTTTTCATGTATCTGTCATGACTAATAGAACTTAAATATCTTGCTAAAACAATAGCTTTAAATTATTTTCTAAGTTTATAATGCCATGAAACCTTTGAAACAATATCAAATTTATGAAGTCGATTCTGGTCCTGGACTTCATCAAAACATCATTAGAGCTGTCTCTTATAAGGGTAGTTTGTATATGATTGATTTCCTTGAAGATGGTAAACCGAATCAATATAAATTGTTTCTTAATCGGATTAAGGATGAATATAAAGAAAGAGCATTTCCACTAAGCGAAAGTTCTATGAACAATTTAGAAATCGCAGTTATAAAATCATTAAAAGATAAATCTCGTAAAATAAATTTGACACTTGATGTTGCTATAAATAATAACTGCTATAGACAATAAGTTGTAACTATCTTTGCAGCATTATTAAATCGTCTCTTGTTAATTTTTTCTTCTTTAATAACTTATCTTCAATTTCTTTATCCCGTTCTTCCATCTTCTTCTGCTTTATTATTTCTTTTTCTTTTCTAACGTTTCGTTTAATATCATCTAATTGATTGTTTAACTCATTTGATCTTGTTAGTTTTTCTTTTAATTTGTTATTAGCTTCTAAAAATTTATTCTTGAAATTTATAAATTTGTCAAAAGCATCTTGCTGCTCTTTTCTTGTTTCATAAATTTTTTTGCTTAAAATTTTAAATTTATTAATATCCTCTTTGTCATTGTCAAATATTTCTTTTAATTTTCTATGGGAATCATCTGCTTTTTTCCTGTTTTCCTTAATTTTTTTATCTACATCATTAATTTTATCGAATAAATTAGAAATCTGGGAATTTTCCTGGTATTTTTTCCTTAGCTCATTAATCTCCTTCATCATTTTTTTTTCTTTTTCAAAACTCAACGCTTCGGTTTCTATTTTATATTCTAGTCTTTCAATTTCTTTTTTAATCATTTGAGGATTGCTTAACCTTTTGTCTTTTAATAAATTTCTTTTTTCAGAATTTAATTTTTTAATCTCATCAATCAAATCATTATTTTTTTTATTATATTCATCTCTAGTGTTTCTTAAATTTACTATTTCTTGATTAAATATATCGGAGCTTGATTTTAGTTTTTTAATTTCAACAATATAAGAATTAAGATCTTTTTTTAACGACTCTTTTTTGCTGAACCAGAACTCTTTTTCCTTATTTAACTCGTCTAATTCTTGCTTCAGTTTATTGACTTCTATCCTCACTCCATTAATCTCTCTAAGTAAATCGTTCTTTTCCATTTTGTGTCTAGATTACTGCAATACATTTTGTGAAAGAAAAGGGTCTTATCCGAATAGGGACCCTAATCCAACTGCTGCTGTGTCATCTGCTGGTTTCTTTTCTTCTTTCTTTTCTTCCTTTCTAGCTTCTTGTGGTGCAGCTTGAACTGCTACAGGCATTGCTGAAGCTTCTTTTACTACTTCTTCTATGTTTACATTTTCCAAAGCAGTAACTAAGGCTTTTATTTTTCCTTCATCTTCTTTTATGCCAACCGCGTCCAACACTTTTTTGACGTTGCTTTCATTTACTTCCTTACCAGCTTTGTTAAGCAGTAAAGCAGTGTGAATTAACTCCATTTTGTTTTCCTCCTATAATCATTAATCCCACGCACTTTTAAATTTTGGTTTTTCTTGCTCATGGATTTTTTTATCCTGTAAATCTCTCAAGATATCTTGAGCTTTTTTAACTGAATCTTCTGTATAACCTACTACGTTTCTTTTATCTTGCTCATGATGTTTATGTTCTACTACTTCTTGTTTCTCTACATTATCATGCTTTTCTAATTTTTTAATTTCTGTGTTTAATTCGAGATTCAATTTTTTACCAACATTCAAAGTTGTAATGTATACTTTGCTTAATAGCATTTTAACATTTTCTTTATCTATGTAACCAATTTTCTCAGCTAATGCAAATGCCTGTGAATTTGCTAATATTAAGTTGTTAATATATTGTTTTTCGTCTATATCTAATATTTCTCTTTGGTAAACAATCTTATCTTTGTAAATAGAAACTATGTTTAATCCGATTTCTATTGGTGTAATATTTAACTTTGATAATATTGAAGCGATTTCAGGCTTTATAATTTCATTTTCTCTTACTAATAATTTTTCTTTCTTTATTGCTATTTTCCCTTGTTCTACGCTTGTTTGTAATCCTACTGCCCCTAATTCTCCTATGATTGGACCTGGAGTGAAATTTGTAGGACCTGCAGGAACTATGATATCCATTGGAGATACCTGTCCTGGTTTTGCAAAAGCCTTTGATTTGTTGGCTTTGATTTCCTTGAATAATTTGAATGGATCTTCATTGCTTAATATTAAAACTGGAATCGAGATATCTAAAGCTTGTTTTAAACTTGTTAAATCCTTGTTTTTTATTTGATCTATTGCTAATGAAATTATGGATTTTTTAGTTACTTTAACATAAATTTTATCTCTTAATTTATTTCTTAATCTTTGCAACGTTGAACTTGGAAGCGATCTTAAATCAGCTATAGAAACTGTTTCATACTTATTAATCAATTCTTTAACTTGTTCTAATTCTCTAGCTTTTAGTTCTTTTGCGCGTGTCATTTTTTCTTTTCTATCCTAAATGCAGGCCCCATTGTCAATTTTAATATGACATTCCTTACATTTGCTTCTTCCTGAGGCAAGTTTCTTATTAATGCATTATAACATGCCATTGCATTCTCTAATATTTGTTCATCTGGCATGCTTTGATTCCCAACATAAGTTTTTATTATCGCTTCATTCTTTGTCTTTAATCTTACAGTCTTAGCTAATTTTGATTTTAATTCAGTTAAATTCATTCCAGGACCTATAACCGCACCTGACTTTGGATTCGGCATTTTATTTTTAGGGCCAAGAGTTTTTCCAAATACTCTTGCTACATCTGTCATTAAATTTGCCTGCGCAACAAAAACGTTAAACTCGTTTGCCAAATTCTTTACAAGTTTTTTATCCAGATATTTTGTAAATTCATCTTTTGCAATAACTTTGTCAAATACGGCAGCTTGATCCTGCATTTCTCTTCCAACTAAGGCGCATATCTTGATATTTTTTCCTGGAGAATGAGGCAATGTAACAAAAACATCAATGTTTTCTTCTTGTTTTTTTAAATTAATATTTTTTAAATTAACAATTAAATCAATTTTTTGTACAAAATTCTTTTTAGAACTTTCCCTTACTTTCTTTATGTTTTCTAGTAATAATGCTTTGTCCATTTACATCCTCCTACGTTAAGTAGTCCTATCGGATAAAATTTTCTTATTTAATGTATTTATAAAGGTTACGGCGTGGGTGGCTTTGCAATAATTTTATAAATGAATAAAAATTAATAATAAAATGGATAAAAGAGGGATAAATGGTCCTGTCGGATTAATAATTGTATTTGCTTTTTTCATCTTAATCTTAGCATTTACATATCCAATAATTAAATCTGTAATAACCTGGTTTGCAGAAATTAATTTTCTATTAAAATTCATAATTATTATAGTAATCTTTATGTCAATATACACTTTATTAAATGAATTTCAGCCTAAGAGTTCGATTTAAGAAAATTTATAAACCGAATTAAATTAAATACAATATGGAAAAAATACATCCAAAATATATTTTTGTTGCAATGTTTATCTTAATCGCATTATTAGCTTTTTTGGTAATAAGACCTTTCATAACGGCAATCTTAGCTAGTATTGTTTTAGCATATTTATTCCATCCTTTTTATAAAAAATTAAGCTCAAAGATAAACAAGACATTAGCTGCATTAATAATTTTAGTAATTGTAATCTTGTTATTTGTCCTGCCAACTATATTTGTTGTGGAATCTTTATTCAAACAATCTCTAGACTTTTACTATGTTGTACAAGGTTATCAATTAACTCCTGTATTACAAAATATATTTGACAAGGTTTCTGTTTTTGTTACAAATGAAGCACAGTCTTTAATAACATCAGTTCCAAGATTTTTAATGAATTCTTTTGTCACATTATTCTTGTTTTATTATTTTCTTAGGGAAGGTGACAGGATTGTTAATAACGTTAAAAAAATCATTCCATTAGAAAAAAAGCATAAGGAAATTGTTTTTAATGAGTTTGAACGAGTTTCTTCAGCTGTTGTTTATGGATTAATTTTAATAGGATTAATTGTCGGAGTTTTAGGGACAATAGGATTTTATATATTTAATGTTCCAAATCCAATTTTATGGGGATTTATTTTAATAATTGTAAGTATGCTTCCTGGATTAGGAAACGCTGTTATTTGGATACCTGCTGCTTTGGTCAAATTTTTGCAGGGAGATTATTTTAATGCCGTTGGATTATTTATTTATGGTGCTATTTTCATAAGTGGAGTTGAACTGTTTTTTAAACCAAAATTAATAAGTCAAAAATCACAATTACATCCCGGGATAATTGTTCTGGGGGTATTTGGAGGAATAGCTTTATTAGGATTTATTGGAGTATTCTTTGGACCATTAATCTTGGTTATCTTCATTACCCTGTTAAAACACTTTGTTGACAAGCATTAATGCCTTAGCATCCACAATATCAAAGAGCTTGCTCTTGTTTGTTTTAATTTTTCTTTTTTTATCATAATTAAGTAAATTTCATAAATGTAATCTAAAATTAGATGTAAAAGTAATCCTGTGCTTACAATTATTAGATATACGTTATTTGAAATTATTGTTAAAATTAAAAATGCTGCAATAAATTCAATAGTATGAAAAATATGTAATTGGTCTTTAATTTCATGTTCTTTATTCATATGTATTTTATATGATGTAGATAAACTTAATTTTCTTGTTGTTATAACATCATATAAATAATGATCAAGGTCAATAAAAAATCCCAATATAAAAACTAATAATGAATAATAATTAAAAAATGGAAATAGGACTATTGCCAAGATTACACATGATAATAAATGATATCTCAAATACATAAGCTTTTTTAATGAAGAAAATTTATAAAACTTATGCCAGAGTCACCTAATCCGGTTAGGGTAGCAGTCTCGAATTTGTAAAAGAAAACTGCCGTCTGAAAGGACTTCGAGGTTCAAATCCTCGCTCTGGCGTTAAACTTATAAAGAGCTATTTTGACTTAAGTTTATGAAATCATTAATATTAACTGCAGGATTAGGAAGTAGGTTATATCCTCTAACTAGAATAACTCCAAAACCTTTGCTTGATGTAAAAGGAAAACCTGTTTTAGCACATATTGTAGATAGTTTAGATATTTCTAAAAATCTTGATGAAATTTCTATTATTTATCCACATCAGTTTGAAAATCAGTTTAGAGCATTTGAGACTTATTTTAGATATAACAAAAAGGTTGAGATAATAAGCGACAAAAACAGGATAATTGATGAAATGCCCGGTTCAATAGGTGCAATAGCATATGTTGTTAAGCATAAAAATATTTACGACGATTTGTTTGTGGTTGCTGGAGATAATTTATTTGACTTTGATGTAGATGACTTCATAAATTTTTATCATAAAACTAGGAAAACAGCTATTGCAGTTTATGATTTCGGTGATAAAAGCAAAGTAAGCAAATTTGGTGTTGTTGAATTAGATAAAAACAATAAAATTACAAATTTTGAGGAAAAACCTCATCATCCTAAAACAAGTTTAGTTAGCACTTTATGCTATATCCTCTCAAAATATGATTTACACCATTTAGAAAAAAAGATCTTTAAGGAGAATGCAGGCGAATTAATAAAACATTTAGTTGAAAATAGTCAGGACATTTACGGTTATAGATTTTCTGGAAAATGGTTTGACATTGGAAGCTATGAAGATTTAGAAAGAGCAAGAAAAGAATTTTAATCTTCTTCTAAATTTTCTACAATAGATGCAAATGCTGGTCTTGTAATGAATACTCCTACAGAAACTCCTATTATTGTTGTTAATGCAAATCCTTTTAATAGTCCTGCACCTGTGAAGAGTAATGGAAGCATTGAGACTACGCCGGCCCCCCAGGAAACTAAAATAACAAAGAATGCTCTTTTAATTTTATCCTTAAAATTTGTAACATGTTCTTTTTTCCCCTTTGAAATCTCATCTGCTATTATTATCTGATCAGTCACTCCTGTTCCGACTGCGGCGATAATTCCTGCTACTCCTGCCAAGTCTAGGTTATAATCTAATCCTAATGTTCCTAGTAGTACTAACACTCCTAGTGTAATAAAGATCTCACTTAAAGATATTAAAATTATTGGCAAAGAAATTTTTAAATCTCTATATCTAATGAATACTATTAATAGAACTGCTATGATTGCCACAACAAATATTGTAATTGCGTTATTGAAGAATGCTTTTCCTAGTGTTGGTGAGATAGTATCTATCTTTACAATATTTAATTTAACTGGCAAAGATCCTGTTATTAATACAGTTTGTAATTTATTCATATTAGAAATAGCTTCTTTTTTAGCATCGTCTTCTGTACTTCCTATTCCCGGGCCAGAAATTGCAATGTCTAATGTTTCTCGTCCTTTTAAGTCCTCAGAAATTTGTAAACTATCAACTAAATTATTATCTAAATATAAATCTAAAGGCAAGCTTAAATAATTATTTCCAGCTGCACTTATATTAACATCTAATTTATCTGTAATTTGCGCATGTCTCTTTGCAGCTTCTTCACTTAATTTTATTGAAAACTCAAACTGACATTGGAATCCGCCTTCAATTTCAAGACATTGTCTTATTCCGGAACATGTTCCATCAGCTCTACAAACAGATGTTATATCTTTCTCTCCACCAATGAAAACAGTTTCATTTCCTATTTTAGCTTCAAATTTACCCTGGCTAGAAATTAATTCCTCTACCTCTTGTTTTGAAGCTCCTGCAACTTCAGCTATTATAAAATTATCTCCAAATAAATCTTTACTTTGTCTTATTTTTATATCGATTAATCCATAAACATTTAATCTATTCCCCATTATTCCCACCAAATCATCAAATTCTTGATCGGTTAATTTTTCATCAGGTTCTAATACAACTCTAGTTCCCCCTTGTAAATCCAATCCTTTTTTTAGATTATTTTTCTGAACTTCGCTTATACTAATTCCTAAATGCTCTGTTTTAATCATTGCGTAATCGTTTTTATCTGTTTTAACTCTAATTACTTCAGAATTATTTATTTTACCCAAAATATTATTGTAGTCTTCAATGTTTTTTATATCTTGGCTATTTATCGCAATTATTCTTTCTAAATTAGTGGGGGTAGTATCTGAACTATAAGTAATCCCTGCCAATGCCGCTGTGCTATTTTTTTCTACTCCCTTAATTGCAACACCCTCAGCATTGAATTTTGGATTAATTGCTATTATACTTATTAGAATAAAGAATAACAAGATTATTACGCGCATCTTTAAAAACTTTTTTATCTTCATGTTATATTCTTCTTTTTACAGTATCTAATTAATATTCCAGCATTTCCTGCGTATGTTGTTATAATATCTAATAATGAGGCTATTGTAATTATCAAGAATATTTGTTTTAATTCTTCTGGCACGGATAGAAAGTATCCTATTAATGAAACGGCGATTCCCGCTATCGTTATTGTCATTCCTGTCTTCATGCTTGACTTTAGTCTTTCTAATAATGCTCCTTCACGCCTCTTTAATAGAGCAGTTGTAAGTAAAATATTATTATCAATGGAATATCCTATGATTAAAAGAAATGCTGCTATCCCTGCTGCCGATATTTTTACTCCAAAGATATTTAATATAGCTAAAGTTGCTAATATATCTATAAAAGTAGCAGAGATTATTGCTAAGCTGGGAGCAAATGTCTTGAATGAGAAAAATATGAATATAGACATTAAAATAAATGAAAATAGCAATGCTATCAATAACCCCCTATAGAAACTTTCTCCAAAGCTTGAATTTGTTAATCCAGGATCATACTCGTTTTTGTCATCAAAGTTAATATCATATTTTGTCTTTAGAACTTCTCTTAATTGCAATTCATTAATATCGGCTACTTCGATTATTAACCCTATTTTCTTATTTGTATTAAAATCAGTCAACTCAAGTACATTATAGTCTTTAAAATTTTCTTTTAATAATGCTTTGACATCTTCTATGTTTATGTTCTCATTGTATATTGTCACTGAAATTCCTCCTTTCAATGAAATATCTCTATTAAAGAATTCTCCAGTCTTGCTATAATTAACTCCTAATAATACAATACTTATTAACAATATTAAATATGAGAATATTATTAGTTTCTTGTAATTCTTTTCATAAAAATCCTCAAATTTCCCCATTGTTAATTTTGAATAACTATGATTTAAAAACCTTTTTATAATGTCATAATAAGTAAATTTTATGATAATTGTCTTAAGGTTAAATCACAGGATTGCTCGTGATCCTAGGTTAAGTACACATGTTGCCTTGACTTCTAGGGCATTTTTAGCAGATAAACTTTATTATTCTGGACAAAAAGATTCTAGTTTAGAATTAAGTGTAAATAAGATAAATGAGAAATTTGGAAGCAAGTTTTCTATAGAATATCTAGAAAACCCGATAAAATTTCTTCAGCAGAATAAAGATAAATTTACAATAATACACTTAACCGTTTACGGATTAAGCGTTAAAAATGAAATAAATAAAATAAAAAAAAGTAAGAACTTGATAATTATAGTTGGGGGAGAAAAAGTTGAGCCTATTTACTATAAATTATCAGACTATAATGTCAGCATAACTTCACAACCTATTTCAGAAGTTTCAGCATTGGCAATATTTTTGCATTTATTGAATAATGGAAAAGAACTTGATAATGACTTTAAGAATTCTAGATTAAAAATTATTGGATTAAAACGAGGAAAAAAGGTATTAAAGAATTAAAGAAAAGAGGATTGAATGATTCTTCTAGAAATTCGCGTGTTAATGTCCTAGATTATATATTTACTAAAAATGAAAATAGAGGATTATGTTTTGATGAATTGTTTAAAGAGTTTGCTAGTTATTACAAATTCTCAAAACACAATGATAAACAAATCTGCGATGAGGTGTTTAATGATCTAAAAGAGGTAATGAATTTTGATTTTAAACCGGCGTTTGAATGGTTTTATATTGATAAGATAGATACTTATGCCAGAGATTTAGAGGGTAGTAGAATTTTTATTGACTGGTTTTACTTGGATGGGAAATATTATTCTTCTAAAAGAGAGAAATTAAATTTGGAATTAATAGAAGTTAATTTAAGGGAGTCTATAAGAAATGTTTTAGCAGGACAGTTATCCAGGCATTCAGAAATTAATAATATAACTTATACAGAATTTTTAAGAGAATTTGCTTTAGGAATGATGAGGATAGAAGTACTTGGAATCGGCAGGGGGGATATTCCTAATTATAAGAGCTCTTATGAGAATGTTAATCTAGAAATTTATAATCCAAATGAGAGGAGAACTAAAAATAGTTATGATGGAGATTAAGCAGCAAATAATCTTGAGTCTTTAACAACAAAAACTCCTATTCTTGCTCCAGCATCTAACCATCCGTGAGCATAGTTCAAAGCTGCGAATGCATTGACCATATCGCTTTTTCCTTCAAAATAAACAGCATCTGAATAATATCTTTGAATCATATCAAGAAAATCTTCTCTAATTTCTACATTGAATTTTGATCTTGCCTTAATGGCTTTTTCTATAGCCTCTCTTGTTATGGCAAAATATTTAGCTAACTTCTCTCTAGTTATCTTATCAACTTGAGATACAGCTTTGACCTTGGCTAATTTATTCATGTAAACTGACTCCATCACCAATTTTTCTATCACCATTTTAATTTCAGTAAATTTTATGCTTTATAAGATTTACTATTATATCAGGGTGATTAAGAATACACATAGGTTTAAATATTTTTGAATTTTGATACAAAAAATGAACAAGATTGATGAATTTATCAAGAAACTTTCTAATTTCAAAGTTAATGAAAACGTTCATAATCAATATGAAAATAAAATAAGACAAAATAATCTAAAATTATATTTAGAAGAAATTAAAAAAATAAATCCTAGATATTTATTAGTTGGAGAAGCAGCAGGTTATCAAGGATGCAGATTATCAGGAATTCCTTTTACAAGTGAATTAATAATCTTAAATGGGATAGATAAATTAAATATTTTTGGAGAAGATAAAGGCTATAAAAAAACTGATGAACAAGAAATAATTCAAAAAGAAAAATCAGCTACAATGGTATGGGAAACTTTATCTGAAATAAATAAAATTCCTTTATTATGGAATGCTTTTCCTTTTCATCCATTTAAAGAAAACAATGAAAATTCTAATCGACTTCCAAGAAAAGAGGAGTTATTGCAGGGAGAAATTTTTTTGAAAAGCTTAATAAATCTTTTTGACATTAAAACTGTAATCGCTGTTGGAAATATAGCAAAATTTACCTTAAATAATTTAGGATATAAATCATTAAAGGTAAGACATCCTGCTTATGGGGGAAAAGCAGAATTTAAAGAACAATTAACTAAAATATTAAAATGAAATTTAAAAATGCAGATTTAGCATATTCCTACATTATAAAGAATTCTTTGGAAAATGGTAATTATAAAAAAAATAGAACTGGAATAGATACAATTTCAACCTTTATAACAGATTACAGATTAGACTTGTCATTAGGATTCACTTTATTGACTACTAAAAAAATAGATGGATACAGGTGGAATTCATTGATTCATGAATTTCTATGGTATTTATCTGGGGAAGATCATATAAGAAACTTAAGAGAAAAAACAAAAATTTGGGATTCTTGGGCTGATGAACAGGGCAACCTAGATACAGCTTACGGCAGATATTGGAGAAAATTTCCCAGTGCTCAGATAAATAAGGATACGGGAAAATATGAAGTAACTGAAATTGATCAGATTGCTCATGTAATTAAACTACTAAAAACTGATCCAAACTCCCGTAGAATGGTTGTTCAAGCATGGGAACCTGGGAATGCAGCTAGTAGCAAACTTCCTCCTTGTCATTATTCATTTGTTTTTAATGTTCAGGGGGATAAATTAAATGTTCACATGACTCAAAGATCTGGAGACGTTGCTTTAGGAATTCCATTTAATATTGCTGCGTATACCATCTTATGCCAAACTATTGCACAAGAAACTAATTTTAGACTTGGAGAATTTGGGCACACAATTATAGACTCACATATTTATTGTGGCAGGGGAGAACGCGGGGAGTTTTACCAAAAAAATTTAAATGAACTCAAAGAAAAAATTAGAAACGTGAAAAATAAAGAAGATTATCTTGAGGTTAAAAAATGGATTGAAGATAATGCCCCTGAAGAAAGTGAAGAAGAAAAAGGTTTTGATCATGTTCCTGGTTTGTTATTGCAATCTTCTAGAGAGCCTAAAAATCCCTCAACATTGGAAATAAATAAAAAATCTATTGATGATTTAGTATTCGAAGATTTTAAGCTTTTAAATTATGAATGTCATGGTGGAATTAAGTTTAAAGTTGCGGCATAACATTTTTATACTAATTTTAATTCTTAATTTTAATGATAATCACATTAACTGGATTGCCAGGATCTGGAAAAACTTCTGTTGCAAAAGGACTTTCAAAGCATCTCCATATCAAATATCTTCCGTTAGGAAATTATTTCAGAAAAATAGCAAAAAAAGAAAAGATTTCTATATTAGAATTAACTAAGCATGGCGATTTAATAGATTACATTGATAAATATCAGCTAAAAATTGCAAAAAAATATAAAAATGTAATAATTGATTCTAGAATGGGTGCTTATTTATTTAGAAAAAAAGCTAAATACAGGATTTATTTGCATGCACCATTAAAAGTTCGCGTAAAAAGAATATCTAATAGAGATAATGAATCTTACAAGAGAGCTTTAAAAGAAACTTTATCAAGAGAAAGACAGGAATTAAATCATTATACAAAACATTACGGGATAAATTATCAAAACAAGAAATTATACAATATAGTAATAAACACAGAACATACAACTGTTAATGACTCTGTTAAAAAAATCCTTAAGAAAATCTTAAGAAAATCAATTCAAGCTAACTTTTCTTACGTCTGATAATTTTTTAACTCTATCAATTACATCAATAATATCTTGCAATGAATTCATCTTAATTTTAATATTACATTCCGCTAAATCCTTATTAATTATATGAGAATCAGCTTTTTCTATATTAATATGCAAAGAGGCTACATTGCTTAGGATGTCTGCAAACAATCCTATTCTGTCATGAGCTAAAACTTTGACATTAACTACTAATCCTCGTTCATTATTCCATTCAACTTTTATCTTCTTTATCTTATTGTCTTTAGCTTGTTCACAGTCTTTTTTATGAACCGTAATCTTGTTATTTCTTGTGCTCAGCCCAACTATTTCATCGTTTGGCAATGGCTCGCAACATTTAGCTAATTTTATGAAATTTGTTTTTAAATCACTTACAACAATATTATCTTTAACAGCTTCAAATTTTTTTAATTTTGAAACTGGGATTATTTCATGTAATCTTAAAGTTTGCATTATCTTTGTCCTAGACCTTTGAGACTTTACTATTTTTAACCAGTCTCTGCTAGGCTTTTGATTTTTTGCAGTTAATACATCAACAACGTCACCGTTATTTAAGTTGTATTTAATATTGACAAATTTTCCATTTACTCTTGCACCAACACAGCTATTCCCCAACGCAGTATGTACAGCATAGGCAAAATCTAAGACAGTTGCATCTTTTGGAACTTCGATTATATCGCTTTTTGGAGTAAATACAAATATATTATCTCCAAATAAATCAACCTTTAATGCTTCTAGAAAATCCTGGCTTGATAAATCTTTAATGCTCAATATTTGTTGGACCAACCCAAGTTTTTTCTGGAAATCTTCATTGCTTTTTAATTTTTTATACTGCCAGTGTGCCGCAATACCTTCTTCAGATATTCTATGCATCTCCTTACTTCTAATTTGAATCTCGATTGGATAATCATCTACTAAAACTATTGTGTGTAAACTTTGATACATATTTGATTTTGGATTTGCAATATAATCCCTAAATCTATCCATTACAGGCTTGAACATATTGTGTATGATTCCAAGAACTTCATAACATTCTTTTATGTCATTGGTAATTATTCTTAAAGCAATCAAATCATACATCTTATCTAGTTCATAATTCCTGTAAACTATTTTTTTATATATGCTATAGAAATGTTTTACTCTTCCAAATATTTCAAAATCCAAATTTCTTTTTCTAAATTCTTTTTCTATCAAGGATTTTACTTTATTAATCAGTAACTCTCTCTCTTCTCTCTTTTTACTAACTTTTTCTTTTAATTCCTGATATATTTTTGGCTCTAGATAACGAAAAGCTAGATCTTCTAACTGCCATTTTATGTTTGCTAATCCTAATCTATAGGCTATTGGAGCATAGACTTCTATAGTTTCTTGTGCTATCCTTTTTTGCTTGTCTTCTCTAAGATATTTTAATGAGGACATATTATCCAATCTGTCTGCTAGTTTGATTAATATAACTCGAATATCCTTAGTACTCGCTATCAACATCTTTCTTAGATTTTCAACCTGTCTTGACTTGTAATCTGGAATTGTTATCTTGCTTATTTTTGTTACACCATCAACTAGATTAGCAACTTCTTCGCCAAATTCGCTTACCAATTTTTCCTTGTTTGTATCTGTATCTTCTAAAACATCGTGTAATAAAGTGGCGGCTATGCTAATTTCATCTAACTTTAACCCAGCTATAATCATGCTTGCATTGAGAAGATGTTGCAGGTGTTCTTCTCCCGACTCTCGTAATTGATTAAAATGTGCTTTTTCGGCAAAGTTATACGCTCTTATAATTAAACTAAAATTAGCATTTTCATTATAGTTTTTTACTTTATCTAATAAACTCTGTAGCATAATAAGAACTTCAATTAATAAAGGTTTAAAAACCTTGTTTTACAATTAATTTTTATGAGATATTCAAGGCAGGAAACATTAATCGGAAGCAAGGGTCAAGAATTACTTAATCAAAAAATTGTTGCTATAGTTGGATTAGGAGCTTTAGGAACTAACTCAAGCAACTTGTTAGCAAGGGCAGGGGTTAATTTAGTGTTAATCGATAATGACAAAGTTGACTTGACTAATCTACAAAGGCAAAATATTTTCTCTGAGAAAGATATTAATAATAATAAGGCATTGGCTGCAAAAGATTACCTTGAAAAGGTTAATTCTCAAATAAAAATTTTAGCTTATGATGTTGAATTAAAGAATGAAAATATTAATTTAATTAATGCAGACTTAGTTTTAGACTGCACAGATAATCTAGAAACAAGATTTTTGATAAATGATTACTGCTCTAAACATAAGATTCCATGGATACACGCTGCTGCTATTGAAAATCAAGGAAATCTTTTTAATGTAATTCCTGGAAAAGCATGCTTTAATTGCATTTACGAGAATATTAATTCAATGGACAGATGTGAAGATTTAGGAGTTTTAAATACAATAACAACTTTAATCTCAAGTTTACAAGTTAATGAAAGTTTAAAGATATTATTGAATAAAAATTATGAAGACAGTTTAATCCGGGTTAATCTAGAAAATAATTCTTTTGAGAGAATAAAGGTAAACAAAAATCCTGAATGTGAAGTTTGTAATGGCGGAATATTAAATAAAAAATTTAAACTTGAATTATGCAAAACTAAAGCAACTTTAATGGTAAAAACAAATACAAAATTGAATATGAAAAAGATAAAAGATAATTTTGGAGAATTAAGGGATGCGGGGAATACTTTATTATTAGAAATAGAAGGTGAACAAGTCATAGTTAATAATAATGGAGAAATAATCTTTAAGCATTTAAGAGAGGATAATAAGGTTATGAGAATAGCTACCGAGATTTACGATGCTGGAAAATGATAAAAGCAATAATATTTGATATTGGAGGGGTTGTCGTAAACAACTTAGGCAAGGAAATTAGAAAAGAGGTTAATAATAAATTTTTTATTAAGTATTATGCGAAATATAATAAAATGCTTGATTCCGGAAATATTACATTGGCGCAACTTGAAGAAATATACAAGAAATATGCTAATTTAAACTTAAGAAAAATTTATATTGAAGCCGCAAAAAAAAGTATGATTAATAAGAAAGTTAAAAATCTGGTTTTTAAATTAAATAAAAAATATAAAGTAATCTATTTATCAAATACTTTTAAAGAACATTATATAGTCAGAAAAAGACAGGGAGTATACAAAGGATTTTTATTTGGAATTAATTCTTATAAGCTTAGAATGAGAAAACCTTACATCGCAATATATAAATTAACTTTAAGAAAATTGAACTTAAGACCAGAAGAATGTTTATTTATTGATGATAGAAAAGATAATATAAAAACAGCAAGAAAATTAAAAATAAATTCTATCTTGTTTAGAAATTATTTTCAGTTAATTAAAGGACTTAAGAGTTTTAAATTAATATGAAAGCTTTATCTTTAAAACAACCTTGGGCAGAATTAATTGTTAATGGGAAGAAGGTAATTGAGACAAGAAAATGGAGAACTAAGTTTAGAGGACAGTTTTTTGTGCATTCTTCAAATAATAAAACTTCTTTGAATTATGCAGGTGAACTTGGACTAAAAGACTTGGAATTTGGAAAGTTAATTGGAAAGGCTGAACTAGTTGATGTTAAAGAATATAAAAACCAAGAAGATTTTGGTAAAGATTATGATAAACATTTTGCTAAAGGATTTGTTAAATATGGGTTTATATTAAAAAATGCCAAAAGGATTAACACTATTCCTCTAAAAGGCAAGTTAAATTTTTTTGAGGTAAAATGAAAAGAGCCTTAGCATTGCTTTCTGGAGGTTTTGATTCTGCTGTTGCAATAAAATTGATGCAGGATAAACTTGAAATAGTTGCATTACACTTTTCCTTAGAACCATTTACAGATGATACGCCTGAGAAAAAATCCTTGGAACTTGTTAAAAAACTAAATATTAAAGAATTTTATGTGATTAATCATTCTGAAGAACATTCATTAATAGTTAAGAGATGTGATCCAAGATATTATTATATAATTTCAAGAAGATTGATGTATAAAATAGCCGAAGAATTAGCTAAAAAATTAAAATGTGATTTTATCTTAGATGGTTGCAATCTAGGGCAAGTATCTAGTCAAACTTTATCTAATCTAACCACAATAACACAAGTTGTTAACATTCCTATTTTACATCCCTTATTATCTTATGACAAAGATCAAATAATTAAACTAGCAAAGAAATTTGATACTTTTGAATTATCTAAAGGACCTGAAATGTGTAACATTCTTGGTCCAAAACATCCTGCTACAAGAAGTGAAGTAAGTTTTGTAGAAAAAGAAGAGCGTAAGGCTGATATTAATAAATTATTTGAAAACTCACTAAAAAATTTAAGAAAAGTTTTATAAATCTTTTGCAGTTTAAGTATAAAATGGAAAAAAATTTAGAAAAATTACTTTTGCATTTAGATTTTCATCAAAAAATCTCATTCGGCTGTGAAGTTATTAGTGTAAATATCGCAGAAGCTGATCTTAAAAATAGAGTTTATGCTGGCGAAGTTGAAATTCTTGATCATGTTGAAAATTTTCAATCTCCAGATTCATGGATAGCTTCTCCAGGCAAGGAAGAACATGTTATATATGGTAAAAAATATTATATGGACATAAAATATGCTGGTAAATCTGAATTTTTTTCTGAAATTGGAGGTTTTACTGGATTTCCTGAAGTAAATAAAGAGATAAGGTATCAAATCATGCACGCTATTTTGGAGTATGAAAGTCGGACTTACTTAAAAAGCTTAATTTTATAAATCTGATTTTTAATTAAAGTTTATGATAAAAGTTTTTATTGAAAAAGAAAATAAATTTGTAAACGTTGAAGCTAGTAATGCTAGAGAAATTTTAACTAAATTAAATATTAATCCTGAAACTGTTTTATTAGCAAGAAACAATGAACTAATTTTATTAGAGACTAATTTAAAGAATAATGATGAGTTAAAATTATTAAGTGTTATCTCTGGCGGTTGATCATGCCATGCAAAAATTGTCTAGAAAAACCTGTAATTAACTTAACTAACAATAACATTAAATTATGCAGGCAGCATTTTGCAAGATATTTTGAAAGAAAAGTTCTAAAAACAATTAAAGACTATAAATTAATTGAAAGAAATGATAAAGTTGGAGTTGCTGTTTCTGGCGGAAAAGACTCATTATCGTTATTAAGCATAATTAAACAATTAAAAGATAAAATTAGAATATTTGAATTAGAGGCTATTGCAATTGATGAAGGAATTAAAGGTTACAGGGATAAGACTTTAGAAAGAGCAAAAAAATTCTGCAAAGACAATAATATTAAATTACATATTTTTTCATATAAGGAAGAATTTGGAAATACTTTGGATAATTTTCTTAAGAAAAGTGATATGAAAGCATGTTCAATGTGCGGTCCTTTCAGAAGATACTTATTAAATAAAAAAGCAAAAGAGTTAGGATTTACAAAACTAGCTACGGGCCATAATCTAGATGATGAATCACAGACAATTATAATGAATTATTTTAGGAGAAATTTAGAAACCTCTGCTAGATTAGGGCCAATTACAGGTATTACAAAAGATAAAAGATTTATTAAGAGGATTAAGCCATTGTATTTAATGACTGAAAAAGAAACTGCAACTTACGCTTTCTTAAAAGGATTGACTACAGAATTCTTAGAATGCCCCCATAGTTCAGATTCTTATAGAGGAGATATAAGAGATATGATAAACAATATTGAGGCAAAATATCCTGGAACTAAGCATAGTATCATTACAAGTTTTTTAGAGTTGCTTCCTATTTTAAAAGAAAATTTTAAAGGTTTTGTTACTATTAATTCTTGTAAGATATGCGGAGAGCCAAGCTCGCAGGAAATTTGCCAAACCTGCAAAATTGTTGAAATTTTGAAGAAAAACGGAAAATAAAAAGTTTTACTAAAATGTATAATAAAATAACTAAATCCTATAACGAACTTCATAAAGAAGAGTAATATTTATATATTAGTCATAATTATCAAATAATATGGAAATGAAATCAAGAACAAAAATGCTGAAAAAAATAACTATTAGCCTAGCAGAGTATGAAATGCTAAAAAAGAATTCTAAAATTGATTCTGATTTGGTTAACCAAGTAAAGAGAAGTCTTGAAGATATAAAACATGGCCGAGTTACTGAATGGAAGTAATCTAAGCATGGTTTTGATCTTTTATTAAATTAGCTATATCATTTTTATAAACTAAATAATAAATTCTTTTCCCGTCAAACTTTTTCTCCCTGAAAAATTTTAAGCCCGATAGAGGTTTGCCTGTAGTATTCCCATTTTTTGATAATTGATCTCTTATTTTATCTGCCCTTTTCTTTTCAGAATTATCCAACTTATTATAATTATCATCAAATTCTTTCGTTTTAAAAATCTTGAACATAAGCTTTTATAAACATAATTTGTATATAAATATAACTAAGATGTACAATAAAATAGCTAAATCTTATAATGAACTTCATAAAGAAGAACAGGTTAAAAAACTTGAAATCATAAAAAAAAATATAAAAATTGTCCCCCTATTATTAGATATTGGATGTGGCACAGGAATAAGTACAAATTATTTTAATGTTGTTAGCATTGGAATAGATAATTCTAAGGAGATGATTAAACAAAGCAAGGAAGGAAATTTAATTCATGGAAAAGCCGAAAAATTGCCTTTTCCAGATAAATCTTTTAATACAGTAATAAGCGTTACAGCCTTTCATAACTTTAAGAACATGGAGAAAGCATTATTAGAAATTAAAAGGGTTTCAACAAATAATAACATTGCAATAACTTTCTTAAAAAAATCTTCAAAAATTGATGAATTTAGAAAATTGTTAAAGAAATATTTTAAATTCAAAGAAGTTGATTGTGAGCAGGATGTTTTGTTTTCGATAAATTAAAAAAAGAAAAAAGGCTGGTTTTTGGAGCCAGCCGTGAAAGGGCATTTCAAGGGGGTTAAAGAAGTCTACTCTGCCCTTAAGTGTAAAAAAATGGATAGAGGAATTATCTTCCTCTGTGTACCATTTCAATTCCTAGTTCATCTGACATCCTTCTCATTTCTGAGCTAGGTTTGTTATGGTCAACTTTTCCAATTACAAATGGCGAGTTAACTCCTGTGATTATTGTCATTACTCTTAATCTGTTGTTCATGTCTTCAGAGATTCTTGCTCCCCAGATAACTTGTGAGTCTGGATCTAGAGCTTGAGTTACAATCTCTCCAACTTTGTTTACTTCATCTAGAGTTAAGTCTTCTCCTCCTGTAATGTGAATCAAGGCACCTGTTGCGCCTGAATATGTTACGTCTAGTAAAGGATTGCTTAAAGCACGCTTAACAGCCTCCTCTACTCTATGTTCTGTATCACTCTCTCCTATCCCAATGACGCTTACTCCACCCGAGGTCATAATAGCTTTGACATCTGCATAATCCAAGTTAACCAAACTTGGAACAGCAATTGTCTCAACTATTCCTTTAATCATTGTGCTTACTAACTCGTTAGCTACTGCGAAAGCTTGCTTCAATGGCAAGTTTCCTGCAATTTGAACTAACCTGTTATTATCAATAACAATAACTGTGTCAGAAGCTTGTCTTAATTGTTGCAATCCAAATTCAGCTTTGTCTACTCTTGCCTTTTCAATATCTAAAGGCATTGTTACTGTGCCTATGACAATAGCACCCATCTCTTTTGCAACTCTTGCTATAACTGGGGCAGCACCTGTTCCTGTTCCACCACCCATACCAGCACAAATGAAAATCATATCAGAATCTTTCAAAGCTTCTTTGATTTCATGTAAGCTTTCTTTTGCAGATTCTTGTCCTTTTTGTGGGAATCCCCCACATCCTAGTCCTCTATTTAATTCCACCCCAAGTAAAATCTTGTGATCAGCTTCTGTAATATCTAGATGTTGTTTATCAGTATTACATGCTATAATCTCAGCTCCTTGTATACCTTTTCTGTATAACCAAGAAACCATATTACTACCACCACCACCAGTACCAATAACCTTGATGTTGGCTTGTCCTACTTTAACATTTTCATATTTAGGTTGCTTTGAACCTTCTAGCGCGCTTTGTATTATAAAGTCCATTTTTTATTCCCCCGTTTTGTTTTTTTCTCCTTTGTTTTTGATTATGAGATATATGTTCTTGAACAATAATATTTATATATTAGTTCAACATATACCTATCTTTAGAAGGAATTTTTACGCCAATAAATATTCTTTCGACTAACACGAAACTTTCGAGAAAAAGTTTTCATCAATCGTCAAACACATTGGTTTTGTCGCCAAACAAAATCAAGTTATGATGAAATCTTTAAACTTAATTAGTTCTTTTATTGTCTACACTTATATTTAAATGTTATTAAAATTCAATATATACTTTCTAGAATATAAATCTTATTTAATTTACTCATTTTTACTATGATTAATGAAAAAAAATATTTGTGAAGTTGGAGATTACGTTGAGATTTCTACTCAAGATGAAAATTTTAAAGGATGCTTAATTCCGTCGACAAATAAGGATATTTATGTTTTAAAACTTGATTCAGGGTACAACATTGGAATAAATAAAAATAAAATAAAAAAAATTATTACACTAAAAAAATTTTCTGCAAAAAAAGAGAATATAGGAAAAATTGTGCAAAAGAAAAATTTGCCTACAATTTCGATTTTGCATACTGGCGGGACAATAGTTTCAAGGGTAGATTACAAGACAGGAGCAACTACTTCAGCGTTTACTCCAGAAGAATTATTAGCAATGTTCCCGGAAATTAAGAATATAGCAAACTTTAGAAGCAAGTTAGTCAGAAAAATGTGGAGTGATGATTTAAGATTTAAGCATTTTGGTATACTTGCTAAGGAAATTGAAAAAGAAATTAAAGAAGGAGTTAAAGGAGTTATTATAGGGATGGGGACAGATAATTTGGCAGTAGCAAGTTCTGCTTTAAGTTTTGTTTTGGAAAATTGTCCTATTCCAGTTATTTTAGTTGGATCTCAAAGAAGTTCAGACAGGGGATCAAGCGATGCTGCCATGAATCTAATATGCGCGAGCACTTTTATAGCACAAACAGACTTTTCTGGAGTTGCTATTTGCATGCATGAATCAATGGAAGATAAAACTTGTGTAATTTTGCCTGCGTGCAAAACCAGAAAGTTACATACTTCTAGAAGAGATGCTTTCAAGGTTGTAAATGATAAAGCAATTGCTAAAGTTAATTATGAAACTAGTATTTATAGGTCCTTCATTAAGTGTTCCTCCAATCTGGGTTGCATTGAATACTAAAGTTATGTTGGGGGCGTTTCCTCCTCCAGCTCCGACAGTTATATTTACATCAACAGAACTGGTTACTTTTCCTGTTAGGGTTTTATTTATCCATTCAAGAATTCCGGCAGAACTCTGCGGGAGCAATATTAATATTACTGTAGTTATTAATATCATTAAATAAATAATGTTTATTTTTTTCATAGTCTCTCTTTTTATGTTAATGATAAGATTTAATGAATATTTAAATATTCTTATTTGAATTGAACTTTTTAATTTTCTTTAC
>JBBSXG010000029.1:0-3045 GCA_038045885.1 Nanobdellota archaeon | reverse complement strand
TCCGAGAATTGCGGCAAGAACTATACCATCCATATTTAGTCTGATTAACCCCTTTGTCTTTTAAAAAAGTAAAAGAGGTTTTTAAGTGTTTGGTTTTATAAAAATTTTAGAAATATTTTTAATCCATAAATAAACTATCTAGCGAATAATTTTATTTATTACCGCAACAACAGGCTTCAGATGTTTAAACTAACAACTTTATTTGGGCGGGTGGGCGGGAACAGGTTATCCAAATTTTCAAAGAAAACCTTTAAAAACTATTATCTTGTTAATTTTTTGAGGTGTCAGCCTCAGACTGATTCTGAGAATGATATGGGAATAAAAAGAATAATAGATATGAGCTATCAACCAGCCCCTAATGTGAGAGTAACTAATTCTAAAGAAATAAATGACATAATGCGTGGCTTGAAAAAGAGCTATCCGATAACAAAAGGAGACATTCCAGATAAATCAAAAGAGCCAGGAAGATTTGATAGCTTTATGCGCTCTGATTTTGATAGTCGCGAGATTTACAATAGTAATTATTTTAAGAGATGGTATATGTATAAAGAGCTTTTTGAGGAAATTGAGATAAGAAGAATTGTCGGGATTCCCATATCATACAGGCCAGCACGATTCAGAACTTTGGCTGATTTGGAGGGGATTTGAGGAGATTTTTTACTACTTCCTTTAAGATAGATTTTTTGGATGGGTTTAAAAGATTGAGAGTGAAGGAAACCTTATAATCCACTACCCTTTACATTCTATTATCTCTTTGTAAAGGGTAAGATTTAAATAGTGCAGAATTCTAAATAAAATATGGTTTATATATACAAAAAGCCTGTTGGAGAAAATGTCTATTATTACCTGCGGGCATCAGAAAGAAAAAATGGAAAGATAATTACAAAAGACATTGCTTATTTGGGAAGCTCTCTTGATGAAGTGAAAAACAAACTAGAAAAATTACCAAAGTATTCCGGAGAGATAAGAAGGGCATATAAAACGATACATAATTTCCTGGAATCGAACAGGTATTTAGAAAAGGCCAGGGCATTGAAGTTAAAAAAGGACTCTTTTCTTCAGGCTAAAACTGCAGATGTAGAAGCCTGCAGAATACATTATCTCTCTGATTTTAAAAAAAATGAAGAACTAACAAAAAAAGAGATAATAAAAAACTTTGTGATAGAATTTGCATTTAATACTACTTCAATAGAAGGAAATACTATAAAATTAGAGGAAGCCAAAAAATTACTTGAAGAAGGATTGACTCCAAAAGATAAAAGCCTGAGAGAGATTTATGATGTTAAAAATACAGAAAAGGTCTTTTTATCACTTTTGAAGTCTAAGGAAGAAATAAACCATAATTTGATTATAAGGATACATAAAGAATTGATGGATAATATAGATGTGAGAGTAGGATATAGGAGAACAGATATAAGAGTGATTAAAGCAAACTTTAAGGCAACACCTGCCCCTTATGTAAAAACAGACATGGATTTATTATTAAGATGGCATAAAGAGAATAAAAATAAGATTCATCCACTGGCTTTAGCATCAGTATTTCATCATAAATTTGAGAAGATTCATCCTTTTATGGACGGAAATGGCAGAACAGGAAGGATGCTTTTAGACTATATTCTAATGATCAATAATTATCCTCCCCTCATTATTCATAAAAAGAATAGGCTTGAATATCTAAATGCCCTGAGATTAGCTGACAAGTCAGATTTGACAAAAAGCAACAAGGAAGATTATCAGAAGCTAGTTGATTTTATTGCAGAAGAGATGTTAAATTCCTATTGGAATTTATTTCTATAAATGTTTATTTTTTCACCACTTCCCACCAGCCACTTTTTTAGGGAAGAGTTTAAAAGAGGGGAGTGTTAGGAAGGGGATGGGAAGGGGAGGATTGAAATGGGGGATAGTTACGTCTTTAATTCTTGGAGTTATATCCATCTTACTTTCGATTAAACCTTCTTCATGTGGAAGTCCTTTTTTATGTACTTCTGATTTATTTTTTATTATACTTAATTTTTCTGGATTCTTAGTCTTTATTCTATTTTCTCAACTCGGTTTTTTTAGTATTAATCCGATGGTCAGTATGACTAATACTCAATTTGTTATTATGAGATTAATTATCATCTTAGTAAATATCCCCTTCTATTTTTTAATAGGGTTTTTATTAAAAAAGTTGTTTAGAAAATGAAAATCAGATTTTTGTTATTGGTGTTGATAACTTTGATCTCAACTAATTTTGTAAATGCAGAAATAACTGGAGATGTTTTTAGGGGTATACAAATGGATAATGGTTCTATTATTGAAACTAATTTTAAAGGTTTAACTTTAGAATATTTTTTGACAGATGGACAAACAATTAATATCCATGTTGATGATCCCGGTAATTATAAAGTATCCTTTTCTAATATTTATTGTTGGAGGGGATGTAATGTTTATCCAACAATTGGAGTTGACAGAATAGAAGCACGAGAAAATTCAAATTTGATCTCTTACTTAAATGATCCAATCTCAAATCAAATCTCAGATAATCTAATGGACTACAAACTAACAAATGTTATTTTTTCTGAATTAGAGTCAAATAATAGTGAGGTTCCAAAATCGAATTTAGATATTAATAATAGTAATATCCCTCTTCCTGATTCTATTAAAATCAACCAATCCGAGTATTATCTTATTTATTGGACTGGTTTTATTTATAGTGAAGAAAATAAAACCTACTTATTTAATCTTAATGTGAGTGGTGGAGCAAAAATTCAGATTGATGGGAACTTAACTTTAGACAACCTAAATGGGAATGGGAGTAATGAATTTTTATGGAATTTAGAGGAAGGAGTACATAATTTAACCTTAGTATATTATTATCCGATTAATGAAAAGCCAAATCTGTTATGGAATAAGGAAGGTAATCTTGAAATAATTAATAAAGATTATTTAATGTTTAAAGAAGGTGGCTCGAAGAAAGTTTCTAAACTAGTTAGGACTATGTCTCAAAAGTTTGGTCCATATTATACAGATATTCCTGGATATTCATATACCTTAAAATATGAT
>JBBSXG010000028.1:1433-2179 GCA_038045885.1 Nanobdellota archaeon | reverse complement strand
TCACTTACTCCTTTCCACCTTTGATATAAAGATTTACCTTCAAATATCGGGAGACTAATAAAAAGAATAAGTAAAACGATTCCAGTACAAAAGATAAGAATGCTATCTCTATCTGTTCTATACTTCTCTTCAAATCCTTCAAGTTGTTTTTTATTCATTGTGTAATCTCCTTTGGATTATTCAATGGTTTATCTTTTGTGAGTTCTTTATACTCTTTAATAGAAATTAAATAGTCTATCATTATCTTCAGTTCATATATACTTGATGTCTCTGCCATTCTCCTAAAGTCCATAGTAACATCCTTTGTTTTATGTTGACTTTTATCAATGAGAATCTTGTAATTTATATCTGGCATAGGAACTGTACCTCCAAATCTTTATTACCTTCATTTCTTATTGTAAAATCTCCATAGGAATAAGTATTATGTATTATATATTCCTCTCCAAAAATATTCATTCCAATAATATAACATTCATCTTCTCTGCTATAATTTCCATAGTAAATCCATTGGTTAAGATAATCATCATAATATAAGTTATAGAATGACTTTGATGAATATTTTGGTATTGTAAAATTTCTTATTTCAAAGTTTGCTTTCTTTATTGTTTCTTTTGTTAAATCTTTTAAGCATTCACTATATATTTCCTGTGTCCAGTCTAACTCTGATTTACAATTCTTTGCTTCTTGATTACAATCATAGGCATAACATTCCAACTCTTTTTTTATTTCTAAAGCTTTCTTTTCTA
>JBBSXG010000028.1:0-1423 GCA_038045885.1 Nanobdellota archaeon | reverse complement strand
ATTCACAATCATAATCACAAGAATCTCTTTCTATACTCTTCCCTCTCTCTTTTCCATTATCATACCCACCATTATATCCTTCATTGTAACCTAATATAAATAAAAGTATAAGCAAAACTAATCCTATCGCTCCAACTACTAATTTCTTATTCATTTTAATTTGACCTTGCCACTACCTCTGTACAAATAGTTTTATTTTCTCCAAGTCCTATTAAATTATAATTACTCCTATCGTCATAATCCTCATAATCAAAAATACAATTCCAAAGACCACTATCCCCATAAATTTCCATTAGTCTATTCATAGGAAATAATCCTTTTGATAGTAATTCATTTTCTGTTTTATTTTCCCATTCATAGAAATTACTTAAATCTTGTGTACAATGCTGTTTTAACCATTCTAATTTTGGGTCTAATCTTGTATCTGTGTTTATTTCTTCTTTTTCAGTACATATACACCCTTCTTCCCAAGAGTCAACCTCACTTACTAATAGAAGTATAATACCTTCTTTGTCAAATCTTAATTGGCATCTATCTTTTTTAATCCAAATGGTACAAATAAACTTTTCATTACCAATCTTTGCCTGTTCTATGTATCTTGTATAATTAAATTCACCAGCAAGAGCGTAAGAATTTCCATTAACATCAATAATATAACCTCTCATACAAATATCTATTTTTTCATCAAATCCAAAAATATTATCAAAGTTAAATACAATCAAAAATATAATTATAATTATCCCACAGAATAATAATGCTTTTCCTATTCCTTCTATTCCTTTCTTATTCATACTCTACCTCCAAACTTTCTGTTACCAAAGAAACAATCAATAAGATATAACTTACTAACAATAGTATTAATAAGAACATAATTAGTATCCCCCAAGAACCATAAAGAGTTGTTTCCTTGAAATGAACTATGAATGGAATTATTATCAAAAAAATTACCCATCCTAAACTAAAATAATTATTTATCACTAATCTTGCTCTCTTAACTTGTTTTTTATTCATACTTTCACCTTCTCAATATACTTGAACTTATCACATGAATTACAGAAACTCCAACCTTCATGCTCTCTTCCTTTTTGTAATCCTAACTCACATCTTTTTCTAATCCCATCTTCATCTTCTATCCCTTTTTTTAAACTCCAATTAATACAATACTTACATTCAAAATCGGTTGGTTCTAAACATTTTAAAAAATTCCATTCTACGGATGATTCACTAAAAAATCCTCCTCCTATCCATCTCTTCTCAAATAATAAAAATTTATGTTTTTTACAATAAACTAATTGTTTGTCTGTTAGATTAATAAATCTTACATCCCTATTCATCATTTCATTACTTAATTGTTTTGTACTTCCATTACAAAAAGGACATCTAAAGTCTTGTTTCATACTTTCACCTTATATACAATTTCATC
>JBBSXG010000027.1:0-2141 GCA_038045885.1 Nanobdellota archaeon | reverse complement strand
TGTAATGCATCATCTCCTATATTTCTTCCTTCATAGAAATTTCCCATACAAAGAACATCAGAATTTCCAGACCCAGTAAATGCTTTTGGTGCGATTGAAGATGATGGAATTACAAATGTTCCCATTTCTTCTCCATCTATTACAAATGAACCAGTTCCATTGTTTATAACATTTGTACCCCATCGTATTGCTACATGATGCCAATTGTTTCTTCTTAATGAATTATCACTAGAAGAATAAACAAGATCAAATGGATGATTTGTTTGTCCGGGAGATAAAGAAGGATTTATTGTAATTTTAGAAGGTGAAACATCTGCACTATGACTAACTTGTAATAATATTCTAAATCCATCCAACATTCCATTATAATCATGAGAAGAACCAGAAATTAATGATACAGCATAAGTTGACGATAAATGCAATATAGTTCCTGCATGAAATTTATCATTTGGTGCATCAGTGGTATATCTAGGATTAATATAAAATTCTATTGTAAATGAACCAGTTGGAACAAATGTTCCAGAAATAAAATCATTAGCAGATTTATTTGAAGAAGAATTTGGATATAAAATTACAGAATCACTAGGAACAGATGAAGCTGTAAAAAAATTCAAACTATGATAGTTTGAATAAGCAAAATGTGCAGAAGAATAAGAACTTCGATAATACGGAAATAATATATTCCGTATTTGTTTTTTTATCATTGAACCGGTAATTATTTCTTTAAAAATTCCATTTTCTGCTATAGGATGTCTCTTTATTTCAAAGTTTTGATCAAATCTTCTTGGATAACTTGAAGAATTCACAAGAGAAAAATATTTTAATAGATCGGCAGATATATTGTTCTGTTTTTTCCCTTCTGCATATGCAGCTTCTATAATATTATTTAGATTTATAGAAGAAACACTTTCGTCAAATATTTGACCGGAAGTTCCAGTTGATGCGGCTCTAAACATTTTTATAGAAGGTGATCTACGAGAAAACAAATTTACGCTTCCAGAAATTCCAACATTTGTTCCAGATGAAAACACATGTTTTGGATTCATTTCCATCGTAAAGACTTCAAAATTATCCTGTGATAGCGGTATTATTGACATTTTAGATTTTTTATTAAATAGTCATTTGAGACTCAGACTAGCTATTCTCTGAATACCAATTCGAAATTTTGGTTTCGATTCACGTTTCATTGAGGACTGCCATTAAAATATCCAAAAAGATTTGGTGTCCAAAATGTAATTAAGACCGCAAATTGAGAAGAAAACGTTGTAAAAAATTTAAAATCTGCAATTCAAAATCAAATTAATCTCAAGAAAACGGCCAAGGAATTCCAAGAATTGATTCAAATTTTTTCCCTCGTGCATGCATTAATCCCAATTTTTCAATTACAGAATCAACTGTAGCACCAGGTTTTCTTAATTCATCTTGAAATACTTTTGAAGAACTTAAAGCTTCCGAAAGAGCTTTAACTTCCTCTGGTGTACCTCTTATTTTTAGTCTAGTTGGTCTAGCAACAATCCACGCAGCCAACCCTGCTAAAAATAGTTTTCCTGTTGTAGATAATTTCCAGGATGACATTATACAAATTTTCCGTAATCACTGCCTAACGCCATAACAAGTAAATTTAATTTTTTAGCATAATTAACTGCTAATTTATTGCCCATATCTGTTTGTGACATTGTTTGAACTTTATTAAATATTTTTTTTGCATTTTCTAAACTGCTTAAAATAAGATCAAGTTGTTGTTCCATTTGAACTTTGTCTTGTTCTTCTTCTAAAACATTATTTTGAAATCCAATTCCTGCAAAACCCATGCATACATTTTCATTTACAGAATGTTTTTTAATAAACTTTCTTATTTCTTCAATTGTAACTTTTTTTGATTTTTTATCTTTCAATGGAATATTCTCCAATGTTATCATTTTCTAAATATATAAAAATTTATTGTTTTACTCCATTATATATGTAATTTCTATTTTTTTTAAAAACATTAAAATTATTTTTTGATATATTTTCATTATATGAAAAAATTTATTTTATTTATTTTTAGTTTTATTTTTTTATTTGTGTCTACAAATACAAATATTAAGCCTGTAGTAACAAAACAATCTAAATCTGTTGCTACAACAACAGCAGCAGCAGCA
>JBBSXG010000026.1:0-8079 GCA_038045885.1 Nanobdellota archaeon | reverse complement strand
TTTATTGATATTAAGCACTTTACAAACAACTTTCTTATCTTCCTTAACAAAATCTCTAATGTTTCTAATTCTACCCGGAGCAACCTCAGAAATGTGTATCATCGCCTCTTTTCCATATTCGTCTAAATCAACAAATATTGAATCTGGCAAAACTCTTCTAACTGTACAAATTACAATCTCTCCTATTTCAGGCAATCCTTTCTTCTTATAGAACATAGTACTAAAGTAAAATTAATGTTTATAAAGTTATTCTAATACTTCAAGAACTCTGGCCTTTATTTTTGCTTTTCCGCCGTCTGGACTGGCAATAGATTGGTTACAAACTAAGCATTTTATCTCGGTAGTAGCTTTACCAAATATTATCTGCTCATTTTTGCATTTGCATCTTACTTTTATGAATTTTGAACTTGGTTCTCGCATCATTTTATTCTATAACTATTTTTTTTGATCTTATTCCATGACTTTGTAAACTTGATTTATTACAAATTTCACAGGTATACTTTAGATTTGTCTTTTTACTTGTTTTTGCTCCAGTCATCTTGAACTTTGAGATTGCTGGTTTTGAACCCCATTTTCCAAGATTACCATAACCTACACCCCTGCCGCGTTTATGTGCACGGGCTATGCTTCCTTTTTTTAATGTCCCCCTATCTTTACCTTTGACTATTGAAATCTTGTGCTTTGTAGTTTTTTTGCAATGTTTACAATATCTTTTTGTTTCTTTTGGTAATTTCATAATACTTCTGCTCTATCATTCTTGACTAGAATATCAGCGACCTTTAAAGGTAAAGATGCAATATATTCTTCTTCAAAGGGTCCATATTCATTACTGTCTTCGGCAACAAACTTTGGAACAGCCTGAATGAATCTGATTAATTTTGTTTCATTGTCCGTTTTTATTACTTTCGGTTTGCCTTCTATGAGATTATACATAACAATCTCGCGACCTTCCCTTAATGTTTTTACTAAATTTTCAAATGTATCTCTTTCTTCAGGAAGCAGTTCTACTACTTCTTGCATATCCTTTGTTTTAGCCATAGACAACGCTAATTGCGTTATTTTTATCTCCCTCTTTTCATATAGCTCTTTAACTATTTTTTTAACATTATCAAGCTGTTTTTCTGTCTTTTCTATCTCTTTTTGGGCAAATATGCTTGATTTTTGCCTTTGTGATTCAAGTGTTTTTATCTTTTCTTTTATGTAATTATCAACCTCCTTGTAGAAATTATTGTCTAATTTTTGCAATTCCTGTCTTGTTCTTTCTCTTCTTAAGATGTCATACAGCGCTTCGTAAGTCAATGTTTCTGGCATGCTAATTTTTATAAAGTTAATATTCTTAAACTTTACTATGTACAAAATAAAACAGATTCCAGAGGATTTTTATGTTAAAGAGTTAATTAAATTAAACTTAAAAAAGCAAGGAAAGTATAAATGTTACTTATTAAAGAAGAAAAATTATAATACTTTAGACGCCATTGAACTTATCTCTAGAATAAACAAGATTCCATTTAAGAATTTTGGATATGCGGGGAATAAGGATAAAAACGCAGCAACAGAACAGTTTATTTCTGTATTAACAAATAAGAATCTTGAGAATATTAAGATTGATAATATTGAACTAACATTTTTAGGATGTTTAGATGACAGAATTAATCTTGGAAATAACCTCGGAAATTCTTTTAAGATAGTTATTAGGAACATAGATAAAAAATATGATAAAATAAATTATATTGTTAACTATTTTGACGAGCAGAGATTTAGTAAGAATAATGTTTTAGTCGGAAAATTATTCTTGCAGAAAAAATTCAAGGAAATATGTGAAATTTTGAATTTAGATACCAAATCTCCTATAAATTCCTTAAATAATATAAATAAAAAATTACTAAAACTTTATCTAAATTCTTTTCAGTCATATTTATTTAATAAAGCCTTGTCTAATTATTTAAAAACTAAATACAAAAAACATTTTTCTTTAAAATATTCCCTTGGAGAACTCATTTTTGTTGATAAATTTGAGAAAATTAAATCTCCTTTAATTAGTTTTGATGCTAAACTTGATAAAAATTATTCTAAAATCCTAAAAGATGAAGGGATTAAATTAGAAGATTTTATTATAAGAGCTTTTCCTGGATTGATTGAAGAAACTAGTTTTAGAGACGTTTTTGTTAAAGTTAAGAATTTTAAGACTTTAAGTTATTCTAAAGACGAATTAAATGATGGAAAATTTAAACAAGAGGTTAGTTTTAGTTTACCAAAGGGGTGTTACGCTACAATCTTAATAAAGCAAATGTTTAGATAGTTCTTTTAAGTAGTAACAAATAGAAAGGTTTATAAAAGGAAATTTGGTAAATAACCTTATGAAAACTAAAAATATGTTTAGAGGTTTATTGTATGCGGGATTAACAGCACTTCAGTTATCTTGCTCTTCTACAAAATCAACCTCTTACGATTCAAATGCATTTTCAAACTCAGATTTGATACATCGCGGTTCTCATCATCACTTAACTTCTATTAAATCGATCCCTGAAAAAAATGAAAACCTTAAAGTCGCTGTGAAAGTTAAAAGATTAGAAACTAAAGTTTTTCCTGGTGGAAATGAAGATGTTTTATACGAAGACAACTGTCCTAACGAAACTAAAGCTGTTTTGCAGATTACTTATAACCTTGCAGGTCTAACTGTTAAACCTTTAAATGGGGGCTATTTTGTCAATCTTGACAATTGTACCCTTGATTTTATTATTGAAAATGCTAAAAAATCTAATTACATTTTAACTAAAGCAATTTCTGAAGATAAATCAATTAGAACTGAAAATCCATCAGATGGAGAAGAACTTATTATGAGATTAAATCTAGATTTTGGTGATGTCCCATTTTTTGGTAATAGAAGGGAACCTAGAGAACCTTCTGGTAAAAAAATTTCTTGGTTAGCTAAACAAATGTATGAAACTGATTTAAGCAAGTATAAAAATTATGAAGTTCTTAAAGAAGGATATCAAGAAAATCAACGAGTAATTTCTGTTTACGGAAAACCAACAAAAACTCTAGTTGCACAGAGAATTAATAAGACTAAACAAGAGGAAAAAAAGAAAATGCAGGCTTTGATGGATGAAGGTTATAGGCAAAGAGAACAAATGAGACAGGAAAATGAAAAAATAGAACAAAAAAGAAGAAAAGAAGAATCTAGAAGAAAAAACTTAGAGTGGCTTATGGAGAATCAACTTTTAAGAATACAAGTCTACGTTAGGGATAAGGATTCAAGAAATTATCTTTCTGGGGCAAAAATTGAAATAGAAAGTGATGCAATGTCTCAACAACAACTTTTGACAAACTATCCTTCTTTAGAAGAGATAAAAGATTTAGTTCCATCCTATGTTAATTCTAATAATGAAGGATATTGTAAGTTTTCTGGAGAAAACAACCCATGTACATTTATAATTCTTAAAGATGCCAAAAATATTCTTAAGGTGACTCCTCCTGGCCTTGGGCATATATACAAAGAATGGCAGATTAAACTAGAAGAAGGAAAACATAAAATTTACGTCGATTTACCTATAAAAAAAGTTGATGTTAACCTTAATCTTTTCGGGGGAGATGAAGGCAGTATTGAGATAAAATAAATCTTAATCTTTATAAACTCATTTTCATAATTAGATAAAATGTTCGGATTTTTAAAAAACAAATTAAAGGAAGCAATAAGCAAGTTTTCTAAAAAGGTTGAGGAAGAAGCAAAACCTATAGAAGAAACTAAAATAGAAGAAGTAAGAGAAGAACCTGTAAAAATTATTGAAGAAAAACTAGAAGTCAAGGAAGAAATTTCTGAAAAACAGCCTGAAATTAAGGAAGAAGTTGTTGAAGAAGAATTTAAAGAAGAAATAAAAGAGAAAAAAGGATTTTTTGGAATATTTAAGAAAAAGAAAGAAGAATTTAAAGAAGAAAAGCCAGAAATTAAGCAAGAGAAACAAGAAATAAAAGAAGAAAAAGGATTTTTTTCTAAAATAACTCAGAAATTAACAACTAAGACTATAGATGAAAAAAAATTTAATGAATTATTCGAAGATCTAGAGTTAGTTTTACTAGAAAATAATGTCGCATTAGAAGTTGTTGATAAAATAAAAGAAGACTTAAAATTAGATTTAGTTGATGTTCCATTAAAAGGGAATATAGAAGATTTAGTCAGAAATTTCTTAAAGCAAAGTTTAGAGAAAATTTTAAAAGAAAGTGATTTTGATTTGGTTAATGAAATTAAAAACAAAGAAAATAAGCCTTATGTAATTGTCTTTGCTGGAATTAATGGTTCTGGAAAAACAACAACAACAGCTAAAATTGCTAGACTTTGTCAGGATAATAAACTGAGTGTGGTTTTAGGAGCTGCAGATTCTTTCAGAAGTGCCGCAGTAGAACAACTTGAAGAATGGGGTAATAGATTAAAAGCTAAAGTTATTAAAAATAAATATGGGAGTGATCCAGCATCTATTTGTTTTGATACGATTTCTTATGCAAAAAGTCATGGTATTGATGTTGTATTACTGGATACAGCAGGAAGACAACATAGTAATAAAAATTTAATGGAAGAAATGAAGAAAATAATTAAAGTGGCTAAACCAGATTTAAAAATATTCATAGGGGAGTCTATCGTTGGTAATGACAGTATTTTTCAATCACAAGAATTTAATAAATCAATAGGAATTGATGGGGTAATTTTAACTAAAAGTGATGTTGATGAGAAAGGAGGAGCAATAATCTCAATTAGTTATGTTATTCAAAAACCAATTATTTATCTTGGTTCTGGTCAGAATTTAAATGATTTGGAAAAATTTAATAAGGATAAGATTATAAAAGGTCTAGGATTTTAGAATTATTTAATATTTTATTTCTTGCATTAATCAAACCTTCTTTGTTAAATTCATTTTTTAATAGAACAACGTCTGAATGCTTAAGAAGAGATAGATCTTCTTTTCTATCACTTAATTTTTCTTTATTTATTAAGATAACCACTGTTTTTAGATTTTTTATACTTTTTTTTAAATAAATTACTTTTCCTGCAAGATAGTATAATGCATGATAGTTTTTTGCATTTGTTATCTCATAAGCTATTTTAATTTTATCTACCTCTTCGTAATTATCTGGAATTAAAACGTTTTTATATTTAGTTTCTATTACTTTAGAACCTAGAGGTTCAGCATTTATTTCTAAAAGCATTTCATGTAATTTCGATTCTTCATGATTAAGAGTTCTTTTAAATAGTCTTTTTATCACCATCTTATTATTTATTTTCCGTATGCTTATATAATTTATGGGTTTTGATTAATATTTGTGTCGGCTTGAAAATTTATGGAAGACTTTATGAAAAGCCCATAATCACTTCTAAATCGTTTGCTGTTTTGTTATATAAAATTCGGGAAGAATATGTCAACCCTGGTGGTTAAATTAATTCTAATCTTCTTTATCTAAGTACTTTGTGCCTATACAGAAATATCCACAATTCCAGCATCTATAATTATTTGGCTTATCTGTAACATCTAATTCTCGTTTTTTACATTTTGGACAAACCCGCATTTTAACAAAAATACTAAATATTAGTTCATTAATAAAGATTTAGTTGCCCACTTTCGGAAGTACTGTTTTGATAGAAAGCTTTAATAAGGGTAAACTAAGCCTAAAATTATAAATGTTTATAGAACATTAACGGAGGATGGTTGAATGGCAAAACAAGAAGTTGAATTTTATGATGTTAAAACAAAGAATAAGTTTAAGACAAATGAATATAGAATAGAAGAAAGAAGCGGAAGATTTTTCGCAGTAGCTAAATCTAAATCAGGCCCACACGATTGTTGGCATGTAATAGGAAAGGATTTTGCTAAAGCAAACAAATAAATTCTTTTCTCTTTTTTATATTAAAAAAGCTTAAATACGTTATTTCTTAGTTAATTTTGTGGTACTTGAAAATTTAGGAAACTCATTAAAAGAAACATTAAAGAAAATAGCTAGAGCTGTATTTGTTGATGATAAACTAGTTGATGAGTTAATAAAAGATCTTCAAAGAGCATTATTGTCTTCTGATGTTAACGTAAAACTTGTCTTTGAGTTAACTAAGAGCATAAAAGAGAGATTTTTGAAAGAAAAACAAGCTTCTGTAACGCAAAGAGAGCATTTAGTTAAAATTGTTTATGAAGAGCTGGTCAAAATACTTGGAGATGAAAAATCCGAGTTAGTTATTACAAAGAAAAAGCCTTACAAGATAATGATGGTTGGAGTCTATGGTTCGGGTAAAACTACAACAATAGGAAAATTAGCAAAATATTATTCTAAAAGAGGATATAAGGTTGCAACTCTTGGTTTAGATGTTCATAGGCCAGCAGCACCAGAGCAATTGGAACAGATATGCAAAAAAATCAACATTCAAAGTTTTGTGAACAAAAAAGAAAAAAATGCTTTAAAAATTTATAATGAATTTGAAAGAGAATATCCTAAATATGATTTATTAATTATTGATACAGCTGGAAGAGATTCTTTAACTCAAGATTTAATTCAGGAACTAAAGGATTTGAACAAAGAAATTAAACCTGATGAAAATTTATTAGTTTTAAGTGCAGATATAGGACAAGCTGTTCAAAATTTAGCTAAAGGATTTCATGAAGCCTGTAATGTTACGGGTGTTATAATAAGTAAATTAGATGGAACAGGTAAAGGCGGAGGAGCTTTGACTGGAGCAAGTACAACTAATGCAAAAATTAAATTTATTGGAGTTGGAGAAAAAGTTGATGATTTAGAAACTTTTAATCCTAAAAGTTTTGTTTCTAGGTTATTGGGAATGGGAGATTTAGAAGCTTTATTAGAAAAGGCTAGAGATGCTATTTCCGAAGAGAAAGCGCAAGATTTACAAGAGAAACTGCTTAAGGGAGAGTTTACATTGTTAGACTTATATGAACAAATGAAGGCCATGAAAAAAATGGGGCCTTTATCAAAAATTATGGAAATGGTTCCTGGAATGGGTCAACTTAAGATGCCAAAAGAAATGCTTGAAGTACAAGAAGGAAAACTTGAGAAATGGGGGATAATAATTAAATCAATGACTAAGAAGGAACTTGAAGATCCAGAAATTCTAAGTCAGGGTAATAGAATTAACAGAATTGCAAAAGGCGCTGGTGTTGATCCTTCAGATGTTCGAGATTTATTAAAACAATATAAACAAAGTAAAAAGCTAATGAAAATGATGAAAGGTGGAGATCCTAGCAAATTAATGAAACAATTCAAAGGAAAAATGCCTAAAGGTTTTAAATTCTAAGATGAAAGTAATTAAACAAGGTGCAGAAGCTGTAATTAAATTAAAAAAAAATAAAATTATTAAGGAAAGAATTAAGAAAAATTATAGAATTTCTCAAATTGATGATAAGATAAGAAAATCTAGAACAAGAAGGGAAGGTAACATGCTAAAAAAAGCTATTTTTACTAATGTTCCTGAAGTTTATGATGTTGATGATATAAACATGATAATAGAAATGGAATATATTAAAGGAATGTTGTTAAAAGACTTTATTAATGAAAAAAACTTTGAGGAAATATTAAAGATTTCTAGTATTTTAGGTGGGGAGATAGCAAAATTGCATGATCATGACATTGTTCATGGTGATTTAACCACAACTAACTTAATAATTAATGATGATAAAGTTTATTTTATTGACTTCGGATTAGCTTTTGTCTCTCACAAAGCAGAAGATAAAGCTGTTGACTTGTATTTATTAAAACAAGCATTAACTAGCAGCTTTCCACAAATTTCAGAACAGGTGTTTAACATAATTTTACAAAGCTATCATGTTCATAAAAATCATAAAGAAGTTATAGAAAGACTAAAAAAAGTTGAAAAAAGAGGAAGGTACAAAAATGGCTAATGATTTTTTATTAATTTACTTGTCTGTTGTTGGATTAATGGTTATTTATTGGATAGTCTTTAAAGTTTTTAAAAAGAAAGAAGATAATTAGAAAGTTATATAAGTTTAAATTAGAAGCTTTATTCTAGAGTCCCGTAGTGTAGCGGTCAAGCACTGCAGCCTTTGGAGCTGTAAACCCAAGTTCGAATCT
>JBBSXG010000025.1:0-32180 GCA_038045885.1 Nanobdellota archaeon | reverse complement strand
ATAAGAAATTCACAACTCCAAAATATGATTTTACTATTATTGATGCCCTTGCTCACAAAGATTTTATTAAAAATATGATTACAGGTGCTTCACAAGCTGATTGTGGGATTTTAGTTGTTGCTGCTTCTGATGGGGTTATGGCACAGACTAAAGAACATATTTGGTTATGCAAGACTTTAGGAGTAGGCCAATTAGCAGTTGCAGTTAACAAAATGGACATGGTCAATTATGATCAAAAGAAATTTGAAGAAGTTAAAGCTCAAGTTTCACAAGTTTTGAAAATGGTTGGATACAAACCAGATCAAACTAATTTTATTCCTTTAAGTTCATTAAAGGGAGAAAATATTATAAAGAAAAGTGCACAAATTCCCTGGTATAATGGACCTTGCTTATTAGAGCAATTAGATTTATTCAAGGAACCTGAAAAACCAACAAACTTACCTTTAAGACTTCCATTACAGGATGTTTACAACATCACTGGAATAGGAACTGTTCCTGTAGGAAGAGTTGAAACTGGAATAATGAAGATTGGAGATAAAGTTGTAGTTGTTCCAGCAAGAGAAGGTAAAGGAGTAGTTGGAGAAGTAAGAAGCATCGAAATGCATCATGAGCAAATACAGCAAGCAGAGCCAGGAGATAACATTGGATTTTCAGTAAGAGGAATCCAAAAGAAAGATATTGCAAGAGGAGACGTCTTAGGACATGAATCAAATCCCCCTACAGTTGTATCTGAATTTACAGCTCAAATTGTTGTGTTGAATCACCCAACTGTTATGACTGTTGGTTATACACCAGTATTCCACATCCACACCGCACAAGTAGCATGTGCGATAACTGAGTTAGTAAGAAAATTAGATCCTGCAACAGGACAAACTTTACAAGAAAAACCAGATATGTTAAAGAATGGGGACGCTGCAATAGTTAAAGTAAGACCAGCAAAACCATTAGTAATTGAAAAGCAATCGGATATTCCCCATATGGCAAGATTTGCTATAAGAGATGCTGGGAGCACTGTAGCAGCTGGAATGTGCATTGATTACGTAAAGAAATCAATGTAATTTTTATTCTTTTTATTTTCAATAATTTTATTCTATCTTTGAATCCATTTATGTCCACAACGTTCACAAACATATACCTCTAATTTAATTTTACCCATTATTAATAATATAAATGTTTGTGTCATAACTTAACTGTTCTTGTTCAGGAAAGCTTTGAATTAGGAATAAAAATTGACTTTAAAAATTGTGCAGAGATGTATTTTGCACGATTAGAGGACTAATTGATGTGCAAAGCCTATTAATTAAATAATTTTATAAACCCTTAATTTACTAGAACTTTATGCCAAAAACAAGAATTAAATTAGCAACAAATGTTATAGATGATCTTAACGAAATAACTAAATCTATATTGGACATTGCTGATAAAACAAAAACTAAAATTTATGGGCCTATTCCAATGCCCACTAGAAGATTAAAATTGACTACTAGAAAGAGTCCTGGCGGAAGAGGAAAAGCTTCTTGGGACAGGCTTGAGATGAGAGTTCATAAAAGATTAATTGATTTAGATGCTAATGAAAGAGCTCTAAGATTAATAATGAGAGTTCCAATACCAGAAAGCATAATGATTTCTATAGAAGTTGTCGAATAAATAATTTTAAATACAGTTAATAATATTTATTTTTCAAGCCAAGGTCGCGTAATCTGGTATCGCGCAAGATTCCTAGAATGCGAACCTGGAAACCAGATATAGAGAGCTTGTTTCCGCAAGGATGTCGGGGTTCAAATCCCTGCCTTGGCGTTTTAATTAACATGAAAAAATCAGCTCATTTAAGAAAATCAGATTTAGAGAAAATTGCTGAAAAGCATCCTGTTTTAGATAGTGTTGAAGATCTAAAAGAATATAACTTGACGAGTTTAAAAGAAATGGAATAGATTACATTGGAATTCGAGGATATGTAATTAACTCTTGAAACTATATCATATATATAAAAAAGGAGAGATAATAAATATTATTTTGACACTATAATTTAGCTCAAATATGACAAACTACCGTATGGGTTAGGTAATATTTTTGATGATAATCTTCTGCAGGGTAAAACTCTTTAGTCTTGACAATTTGAGTAACTATTTTATTCTTGTACTTTTTTGCTTCTTTATCTCTCGAATTTAACGCTTTTATTCTTTGCTTGTCGTTAAAATAGAATATTGCACTTCTATACTGAGATCCTACGTCAGGACCCTGTCTATTTATCGTTGTAGGATCGTGGATTTTCCAAAATATTTCTAATAGTTTTTCATAAGAAACTATTTCTGGGTTAAACTCTATTAAAATAGCCTCAGCATGTCCTGTCTTGCCAGAACAAACTTTCTTATAACTCGGATTCTTAAAATCCCCTTCAGTGTAACCAACTACTGTTTTTATTACTCCTTTAATTTTATCAAATGCAGCCTGCACTCCCCAAAAACACCCTGCTGCAAATGACGCTTTTTCCAGCTTCATATTCCTCTGAATTTAGAAATTTGCTTTAATATAGCCTGATTAATGAAATCTTCCTCGTCATGAAACATCTTTGTCTTTACTACAATTTCCTTAATAGCCTGCATTAACTGTGTATTTATTTTTATACTATGATCCATTTTTTCACCTCTTTGAATTTATTAGGTTATTTAACTTAATTAATATATAAATTTTATCAAAAAACTTGAAACGAAAGGTTTATATACTAATATAGCTACTTAAAAGTAACAATAATTAAGATAGAGGAGGTTGAATTTAAAGATCATAAAATGACAATCACAACTTATCAAATTCAAGAGAAATTTGGAGACTTAGACAAAAGAATAAAATTTCTAGTAATCCAAAACTTAGAAAAAGCTATTGGAGATGATAATACAAAATTTACTTCAATTATAGGACCAGATGGTTTCGCATATTCATTTAGAACCGATGTTATAAACCCTGATTTTATTGAAGTATTTAGACAAGATTTTTACGATTAATAAAGGAGGAAATTAAAATGATACAAGAACAAAATCAACCAAAGTTAGAGGAGAGATTATTACAAATAGGAGCTTATACTCGTTTATCTAGAGGTTTAGAAAAATCTAGTAGTAATACAGAACGTTATCAATTATATAAAAATTTAGCTGGATTAGCTGCCTCTGAAATTCAAGATCCTGCATTGCGTAATAGACGATATAAGGAAGCTTATGGAGATATTAGGGTAAGTCCGGAAGAAGCAGTTAGATATGCTTTAGAAAATAAGCAAGATAAAATCAATGAAACACAACCCCTCTATAATGGAGGAGATAAAGAAAAGATACTAGAAGAAGTTGTTTCAGAAATGAAAGGAGAATTAAAAGGCGTCAAAAATGGTGCTGAAGCAGCTGCTAAACTAGCAACTTATTTAACTGGACTATATGATGCTCCTAAACTAGGTCAAGGACAAGCAGACGAATATGCTCAAGAAGATGCTGCAGATGACTTAGGCGTAAGCATGAACTTTAGTGCTAGAGGTAACATTGGGGATTACAGAAATAGACATGAGAGCTTATATGCAAGAATGTATGCAAGTCAATTCATGAAAGAAATCAAGGATAAAGACAAGAAAGTTACAGGCTACGAACTTGATGAAAAGAAAGTAAAAGAATTCATGAAGGACATTGACAAAGCTGCAGTAATCTACTCAAACACAAAAGCGATAAAAGAATTCAAGAAAGAACAAAAAGAAGCTGAGAAAAAAGCTTCTTAATTTTTTATTTTTTTAAACTAAAATGACAGAACAAATAATTCCAGATATAGAAGAGGTAAAAGCTTCTAAATTAATTGGTGATATAAGAAATGATTTATCTAGCTTAGAAGATACAGTTTTGGATAGAGATAATGAAACTGAATTAGGAGAAGTAGAAAAAATACCCCATATTTTAGACAATTTAGATTTCTTATTTAAAGAATTACACTATCAATTTGTGAATAAAAAAATAGATGAGGTTATTTATCGTAAATTAAATACGGAATATGAAAACTTAAAATATCAATCTGGTTTCTAGTTATTCTAATTGTTTTATTATATTAGCCATTTCTCCGATAAACTTATCTGCCCTGTCCATATACAATTCAATATTTCTTCCTGTAACTCGTTTAACTTCTCCATGTGTAATATGGTGAGCTAATGCATAAAGTTCTTCATACCAATCTACAAATTTAGAATTTAACATTCCTTTCTTTACAAAAGATTGTTTTAATAACGAAGAAATATGCTCTGGACTTGGTGGAACTTGTTTTGCTGACATTAATGCTGCATGTGCGCTATCAACCATGCTCCAATATACTGCATCTATTGCTCCTAATAAGTACATATTTGCTCTAGACAGGTGAATTGGACTTCTAGTTAAAGCGTTATAGATCGCTTCTGGAGTTGGCTTTATTCTTCCTCTAGCTAATAATACTTTTAATGGTTCAAAAAATCCGCCAAAATCAATTAAAGCTATTCCATATCTTAAGACATTAATTACTACAGGCTCCCCAACAATAGCTTCATTCCAAAATGTTGTTAATGTAACTGTATTAACATGCAATTTTTTTGGATATCTTAAAGAAGCTGTTAATCTTGCTAGTTCCTGCCTGTACCAAGCTACAAGCTCCTGAGTCCATTGAATTGTTGCATCATCTACGATAATTATAATGTCAATATCTGATCTATGCTGCTGAGTTTCTTTTGCAGTGCTTCCAAATAGAACTATGCTTTTGATAACATCTTTAAATTTTTCATAAACTTTAGTTGAGAAATCATAAGCAATATCATAATCTTTTGTAAGCTCTTTTTTATTAACAACTTGTTTCAACATTATCAACCTCTTTTGTTTTACGAATTTTATTTAGTATTTAAATTATGCGTTTGGAGTTCCTGCAAATCTCGATCTATCTTGACTAATCGGCCCTCCAAGATCTGTTGGAAGATTTGAAAATCCTGCTCCATACATTCCAAAATGTTGTTCTGGCAATATTTGTCCATATCCTAATCCATAACTTCCTTCTGTTTCCCATACATCCTTCCACACAGGCATGTTTTTGTAAGTGTATAATGGCGATTCAAAATATTCTAGTGCATATGGATGAGGATTTTCTTTAAATTGTCCTACAAATGATCCAGCTTCTACAATTACACTCCCTTTCTTAAAATCTAACCCCTTTTTTCTCATTTCCTTAGCAATTAATTCCATTTCTTCTTTGATAGGAGCATTTCCCATTCCAGGAGGCAAGTGAGCATCATTAAATCCAAAGTTATCTGTAATGTGAACTTGTTTAACATAAGGAGAAATTTTTTCGGTTTCTCGTAAAACATCTGCTTCTGAATATCCATGTTTTCTCATGAAATTAATATGACCCACATCCCATGTTACTCCAATTAATTTTTCTGCAACATCTTTGGCTTTATCTTCATCTAAACCTTTTTCTTTCATTAATTTACGAATTAATTTCTTTCTTGATTCTTCAACTGAGTTAACTAAATCCTGTGCACTTCCTAAGGTTCCTTCAGGCGATAAATTCTCTAGTAATAATATTGGAGAATTATTTTTATACTTATTATAAGAATCAAAAACAACATTCGCAACTGTTTCAGCTGTTTTTTCTAACGCAAGTTGATTTGTAGGAATATATTTTTGGGGTGCAGGCAAATAATCTTTGTCTTTTTTGTGTTGAGGGTTTCCAACTTTATCTAAAGAAAGCTGTAATTCTCTATATTGTAAATCTCCCATATTACTGGCTTCATAACCCTCTGCCTCTGTTAGTTTTTGTTTATGCGATTTATCAACAAGTTCACTAAATCTTTTATCATAATCTTTATAACCTTTATCTATACTTTTTCTCAATTTTATAGCTTTTTCTTTATCTTCTTTTTCTGTATAATACTGTAGATTATTATAAACTTCATTTAGTCCAGTATAAATATGTTGATTTAATTCATTAATGTGAGAAATCCATAAATTCTTATTTTTGTCTATATTTTGTAACATTCTAGTTTCATCTGTAGACAAAACTCCTTTTTCTTCTCCAACTCTTAGAGGATGTGCTTGTCTTTCTAAATTTACAATTCTATCCATGATCTCTGCTTTTTGCTGTTGTAATTGAAATATTTTTAATCTTTCCTGATCCCATTGTGTCTGATTTAAATTGTCTAATCTCTCATAAGGCTCCCAGACTTTAACTCTTCCAGGATATTGCTTTATCTCACGTTTTAGTGGAGCTATCTGTCCAGTTTCTCTATCAACTGCTCCTACAACCTCGACAACTTCATACTCTTTTCTATGAGTTAGTGGGTTAAAAATTTCTTTAACAGTTTCTCTTTCTTCTTCGCTTAAACTTTTGTATTCATCGTTGCTTAATTTTCTTTTTTGTTCTCCAATCATTGCCGTATTAATATGAAAATTTAAAGGGGTATTTCCTTTGCTATCAACTTCATGAGCCATATCCATATAATATTTCATTTTGCTTTCATTTTCTCTTCTGCTTTCTTCCTGCCATCCTTGCTGTGAAAATCCTGCTAAATCTATAATAGGACCGTGGATAGTTGCCTTTGCTCCAGTTAATGTCATTAACCTTTCAATCTCCTTAAAATGCTGTTTAGGAATTTGTTCAAATAATCTTTCATCAATTAATGCTAAATCAACTCCAAAAACTCCTGCATTTAATCTTGCTGTTGCTTCTGCTATCTGATTTGCTGTCTGAGGACTAGTCGGAGCTCCTAGAGCATATTGTGGAACAGAACTCGAGTCTAGACTTCCTTCATATTTTGATTTAAACGGGTTAATCATCTTAGTTTCGCAATATATTTTAAGTTTTTATCTTTTAACTTCATGTCATAAAACACTTGCTGCTCTGTTTTTATTCTTTCTTCTACAGACGCATTTGGCATGAACTTATCAATCGTATCTCGAATTTCTTCTCTTTGATTTTCACTTATTGCGTTTCCAATATCAAAATCTCTTTCTTTTATTAATACTTCTTCTATTAATCTAGCATTTGTCTGTGACTGCTGGGACATGTTCTCATAGGTTGTAAATAATTGTGCAGTTTGATAAGTTTGTTGTGTTTTTGTTTCATATCTTGGAGCAATATTATATCTTGTTTCTTTATCCTCCTCGTCTCTTGGAAGTATTATTTGTTGCCTCGGCAATTGTCTCTGTCTTACAACTTGTCTTCCTTGAGTTTCGATATCACTCTCAACTTCATCTAATTCCATTTTACGTCTTCTTGATGCAGGAATTATTACATCTTCTATTTTTGACTCCAAATTATCTTCTAATTCCTGGATTAATTCTTTTATTTCCTCAATTAAATCTTTATCTTCTATTTTTTTTAATATTTCATTAAGATACTTTATTTTAACTTCATTGCCTTTTAATTTCTCTAAGTTCTTTAATATTTCTTTAACATCCATAAAAACTTTATATTTATAAGGTTAATAAACATTACCAAGTCATCATTCCATGTGTCTTCTTATACACATCATATAATACATAACATAATTCTTCTGCCCTTTTTTTTGCCGAGTCTCTCGCTAGTTTTTCATAATATTCTTCATCTACAGCAATTTTATATTTGAAAAAGCTCTTTAAATTTCCAAATGCTTTGAAAGCCTGTCCAAATCCTCCCAATAATCCACTGAAAGGATTTTCCCAGGCAACTTTTTGAGAAAAATTTTTTTCAAGTTTTTTTATTTCAGCTGTAATCTCCTTGGCAGCACTTCTGTCATTTATTTTTTTTAGCAAAGAATTAAGATAATTTAACTTTTCTTCTACACTTGGCTCTTTACCTGAAACATACTTGTCAATATCATCTTGAATTTCTTTTAAACTAACATCTGTCATATTTTCAATTAATTCCATATCTTCTTCAAATTGTAATTTCTTAATTTCTTCTAATTCTCTTTCTGTAAATGAATATGCCCTCATGTTAATATCTGTTCTTCCCGAATGTATGTAAACTGTGCCTTGCTGCGATTGAGTTGCTCTCGGAACAGTTCTAAAAACCATTTCAACTTCTAAACAAGAATAATATTTATTATTTAACTTTATATTTGCTAATCTAGGATCAATACTTTCTATCTTAAACTCCTGTTTTCCAAATAAACTTAATTTTATTTCCATGTTATTAAATATATTCACAATGTTAGGATTTGGCAAACCAGACTGCGTCAAGAAATTAGTCATATTTAACTTTTTAGCAGCCAATAAGTATGGCTTGACCCAAGAGGTATAATATTTTAGCGAATTAAATTGCGATTTTAGATAAGCTTTTTCAATATTATAACGTTTTCTTAATTCTTTTTCTGAATATGATTTCCATTTCAGATATTCACTTAATCTTGATTTTAATATTCTTTTTACTCTTTCATTTAAATCTATTTTTTCTACTTCTGCTTCATCTTTTGCATACAAGAAAGCATCTCTTAGGGTAACAAACTGTAATTGCTGTGCTAATCCATTTATGCTTCCTCTCCCTCTTTTAACATCTACCTGGTCCATCCATATAACTCTTAACGAGATTTCTGCAGCATCTTTTTTATCCGGGTTAGTTGATCTCAAATCATCATAAGTTTCTAGCCTAATATCAAATTCTCTTAAATCGTAGACTAAATTAATTACGCTTCTAATAACAGTATTTATTGTACCCATTATCTTCATTGCCTGTTCTTGCATTCTTGTTGCTTTTGTTCCTAAATCAGAGAAATAACCTGAACCAACAGCAGCCTCATATTCATCTTTATATTTTATTACCTCATCCATTCCCAGTCCACTAGGCTCTTTATCCTGCAAAAAATCTAACAACCAGAAATATATAGGCTCAATACCTTCTCCAATAGAATCATAAACTAAATTGTAACTAATGTTCTTAGAAGCTGCTTTATCTCTTATTTTTTGGATTTTCTCAGCAGCTGAACTTTCCTCTTTTTTATTATCTAAAATAGACTGCATTTTTATGAAAAGATATAAATACTTGTTTATATAAATTTTTTGATATGCTACTTATAATTATCTTGTTATTGCTTGATCAGATATCTAAGCACTTATTAACAACAACGATTAATAAAGGTGCTGCTTTTGGCCTATTTCAAGGTTACACTACATTACTAATCATCGTTAGTTTAATTGTTTTAATAATATGTATCTATTATTACAAAGATAAAAACTTAAGATTAGGATTAAGTTTTTTAATAGCAGGAATAATAGGAAATTTGATGGATAGAATATTTTTAGGATATGTAAGAGATTTTATTGAGATTAGCATATTTCCTGTATTTAATTTGGCTGATTCATTTAATGTTATTGGGGCAATCTTATTAATTTATCTTAGTTTTAGAAAAAAATAATTTTATAAAATTGTTTGATTAACTATTAGAATGGATGATTATAATATAGAAGAGATCGTACAAAAAATAACTAATCCTGAAACTGTTTTATATATATTAAATTCTTTTCAGGAAAGAATTCAAATCTTGATGTTAGAACGCAAGGACAACTTTGGATTAGATGTTACTTGTATGAATTATGATTATGAAAGATGGCTATTGCCTGCTTTATTATCTTATGATTCAAAACCCGAAATTGCAAAATACAAGGATAATATTGAATCATTATTTTTATACTTAAAGAAAAACCCTAAAACTAAACTAACACTAGAATGGATAAATGAAAACTTAAAGACATAAGTTTTTATAATTTTCTATCTTTGCTTTAATATGGGATTAGAAGAGCTATTAGCAAGACCTAAAGTATCTGAACTAGTTAAGGATCATAAGGTTATTCAGGAATATTTTAATCCTGGTTCAAACACAGTTAGATTTTACATCTCATATTTGTTAGACAGATTAAAACCGAACGAAATTTTATTATTTGGAAGAGAGTATCCTATAATTCCAAGGACTTCTCTAAATGCTATTCATAAACTGGGAGTTATAAAACTTAAAAGATATGATAGTCTAGAAAATGCAATAAAAGATAAAGCCACTCCAGAATCTAATTTTATTCACGGATTAAATAAATTGGATTTTAGAAGCATAATAGGTTGGGATTGGCAGGGGATAATGCACACTTCTAGGGAATATAGAGTCGTACCTTTTACAGAAATTTATCAGGCTCAAATGATGAATTCAGATCAAGATTTTAATCATAAAATAAATGTTAATCCATACATAGGAAATCTAGGTGAACTTAAGGTTGTATTGGAGATGGCTTTAAAGAGTGGAGGACAGGCAGACGTTAATGTTCCTTCTGTAAATGAGACTGGCAGTTATGGATTTAGATTGTATAACATTCCACTTGTAAAGAGCACAAACTTATTAAGTTATAATTGGTTTAATTTGAATTGGGATCATGTTTGCAAAGAACAAGAATTTTATCCTTTACATTATGGAAGGCATGACAGGGGAAAATTGAGAACTGGAAATGAAAAGTTTGCAGATGCTCATGTTATATCTGCTTTTGAGAAACTAAAAAAAGAAATTAATAGGGGAAACTACGGGGCTTATTTGACAGAGGATCCTTTTTTTAATCTTACTAAGTATGGATTAAATATCATGCGAAAAATGAGAACTCAAGTTGTTAAAGAAGAATTTTATCATAGCAAAAAAGGAAGGAAATTAAAAAAAAGAATGTTGAATAATGGGGAGATTAATGTTTTATTTGGGGATCTGTTATTATATAATCTGGATTTGAAGAAAAATATGAGAAATCCTGGAAAATTAGTATTCACAAAATTCTTTGGAAAATAAAACTTTAACTATTAATGAAATCAAAGATATAAGTCATATAACCATGCCAAAACCTATTGCTATGTATACTTACATTCTTATTCATCATATCCTCTAAAACTTTTTTATCATAAGTTAGCCCTTCCATTAGCATTAGAATATGATGGTCTGAAGATACTAATGTTAAATCTTCTTCAAAACCGTTTACAAATGCATGAAGGACCAAATTTTTATCCACATCTGTGCAATTTATACCTAAATTACTTAATTTTTTTTCTAATTCACTTAAAAATCCATTGTTCCTATTTCGATGAATTTTTGCTATTCTATTTCTAATTAAACTTCTATTTTCTATATGGTTTTCTTCCAAATATTGAGAATATTTTCTGCCAAAACTTATTAATCTTTCAATTAAACTTCTTTTCTTAGGATCTTTTATGTTAAATTTAAAACATTCTAAAACCTGGACTCTGCCTTTCCAATAACCTGTTTCTGCTAATATTTCATGATAGACTTCTTCTGTAACATGTAAATTTGGGGTTTTCTCTAATAATTCTTTCAATGTTCTTTTATAAGAAGTTGCTCTTTCTAATAATTCTCTTTCCGATAAATTATAAATTCTATGTTCCTCTAAGTCATCTATTATTAATGGGAATGTAAGAATTTCCCCCCTTAACGGGTAAAATAAATTTGTATCAACTAATAAACTTCCTCTTCTTGAATCACTTATACTAGAAAAATAGCTGTTATGATTAGTATTCAATCTACGATAACTTTCATTTAATCTTGCTGATATCCTTATTTGATCCTGCGTTCTTTGGGAATAAAATTTATAATTTTTTTGTCTTTGCATTTTCCACATCCTAAATAATCATCTTTGTGTTTTATAATAACAAAACCATTATAATCTTTGCTACAAGAAATATCTTCTCCTGTCATCCAGAAATAGGTATCTGATTTGTCTATCTCATAAACATTTTTTGTTGCATGCTCTCCAAATAATTGTGTGCCTTCAATTGTCAATCTTATTTCAGAATCATCTTTGGCAAAATATAATCCTAACTCATTTATTCTTAACTTTGAAAAATCAACTTTATTTATATCTTTAGTAATTAAAAATAATTTTCCGTGTTTATCCTTTAGAACTCCTAAATCAATTTTGACACTAATGCCAAACTGTTCTTCAAGTTTTTCAAAAACCCTTTTAATTTCTTTATTGTTTAGTATTTTTCTTTCCATTCAATTTTAGTTAAGTTCAACCTTTCCTTCTTCTATATATTGCATAACTCTTCCTAGTAAATTGCTTGCCTTTATAGATACCGGCTTTAGATTTAGCCTATCTAGCTCTGATTGAACTTTTTTGGTATTATGGTTAATAAAAATTATATATGGAATGTTATTTGAATCATATAGGATGTGCATTAGGTGCTCGGGATCATCCGCATCTATACCTCTAATGCCCCAAACCCCTTTTCTTTCCTCAACCATTTGATTAAAAATAGCTTCCAATTCTTTTTCTTTGAATATATCTCTCGTAAAAGTAATTCCAAAATACATCTTCATCTTATTTTTTCATCCAGTGATCTTTTAGATTTAGCTTCTTTTTCCAAATCTATCCCCAATTCTTTTAAAGCTTTAACATGAGCCTGGACTAGGGTATTTACTATCTGCAATATTCTTTCAAGTTCTTGTTTTTCCTTAATCAATGTAGTTAAAGATCCTTTATGAAATCCTATCTGTTCTTCTTTTGCCATTTTAGTTCGCACCTCTTATAATTACTAATAAGTTGCAACAATAATATATAAACCTTTCTGTTTCAAATCTCAAGAGAACTAGCTTCTTCCTTTTCAACATTAATTGTCTTTTTTGTAACAAAGTACATGTTGTTTGTTATACCAAGAACTTTCGAGTTACAATTGTCACAAGTTGTTTTTAGCTCATTTAATACATCCTTTAAGTCATCTTTATTCCCAATGAACTTATGCATTTTTATTAAAGCAAGAGTTTTATCTTGAATAATATAGTTTGTAACCTTATTAACATCGTCTTTTTTTATTATGTCGAATATTTTAACACTGTAATCATAATTTTGTAAACTATCCTCAACTTTTTCTTCTTTTACATCTTCGACTTTATTATCCTCTTCCAAGAATACTCCCTTTAACCATGATCCTAAGCTCATTTTCTATCACCTGTCTTAATCGTATTTAACATTTCATCTACTCTCCTCATTGTTGTTTGAGGAATGTCAAATTTTTTCTCTTTTAATACTTTTGCTTCACGAACAAAATTTTCTTCTGCATTTTTTAGATCATAATATAAATTAAAATATCCTCCGCCTGAGCCATTTTTCATCTTTCTTCTTATTTCGTCAATTCTCTGTATTAAACTCTCAACTTTTCTTTGAGGAAGATTAACAATCTTAATTTCTTCTTTTTTTATTTCCTGCTTTGGCTTATTATACATATCAGGATTTGGTTTAGATTCTTGTGATTTTAATCTTCTTAAAACATCTATAGTCTTTTCACGCTCATACATTTTAATCCTCTTTTTATGCGTAGAATCTACCTATCTGGTCCTCTGAGAAATTCTCGCGGATAAATTGAACCATCATCTTATTATCTGCTAGTTCATAAATTCTTAATGCACTCCCCATTAATCCAGATTTAAGTAAAACATCACCTAATTGAGACAACTTGTCTTTATCTCCTGCTAACTCGTAAGCGCGAGCAGCATATCCGTATCTGTTCTCGTTTAAACATTTATCCCCTAACTTAATTAATTTATCACGGTGGTTAAGAATAGCAAATACTTCTATTGCAACATCTACCTTTTCTTTATCTAAACAAATTTCTCCAAGTTTAATTAATCTCTGCTCATCTTTTAATATTGAAAATGCTCTCAATGCATCTGACAAATGACTTTCAATTAAACATTTTTCCCCACAACTTACTAATTTGTTTTTATCCTGTGAAAAATTATAAGATAAATTATAAATTTCAATAGCTTGCGAGAATTGTCCGCGAGAAGAAAACTCGTCTCCTATTTGATTTAGCTTTGAAATATTTTTTGTTAGAACATAGGCTTTTACAGACTGTGTAAAATCTCCTCTCTTGAAAAATTCATCGCCAGCAGCGTTTAATAATCCGTCTCTGCTTTGATCATCAAACATATTTAAATTGACGTTATCAATTCCTTTTTTTACAATGCTGGGAACAATCTTATCATAAGGATTTTCCTGCTCACTTTCGTCTACCAATTTTTTTATATTCTTTGTTATATTTTCTACCATGGAATTACGAAAATTTAAACTTGTATATAAATATTATGTTTTTGTCAATTACATTTTACAAAGAATAGATAGCTTTATATACTATTTCTTGATTTTGAGTAAAAAAACTTTTGGAGGAAAAAAGATGGTAGAATTAAAATTTGCAAAATGGGATGATCGTGAAGATGAAGAGGATTCTCCCAAAGAAGATACTGAAGAAGAGGAAGAGGAAGTCGAGGAATGGTAGTTAAAATTAGACATACTAATTAAGTCTACTTCTTTTATTGTTTATCTTTTATCTAAAAAAGAAAGTTATTTATATTTATTTGTTCTAAATTTGATTATGATATCAACAAATGTTTTGGTACCATGCAAATCATGTAAAACAAAAGTACCTGTTGGAGATTTGAGAAGAAATGACAAAGGAATTTATGTCTGTACAACTTGCTTTAGTCATGGTTACTTAAATCCCCACATTAGAGATCTAACTCCTGATAAATTTAAAAAACCAGAAATTGAGAAAGATGTAAAGCCTATCATGATGGAAGAAAGGGTATCTTATTATTGTAGCAACTGTAAATTTAGTTTTACTCGACCATTGGGAGCACCAAATAAAGGATGTCCTTATTGCAACAAAGAACATACTGTACAAAGAAGAGAAAGTGCACAGGATTTGATTAAAAACATTGATGAGAGTTATTTGATGTAAAATGGTATACCAAGCATTAATATTTACTCCATGGATAATCGCCTTAATTATTTGGAGTGCGATTTGGAAATATATTGCACTATGGAAGGCTGGAAGAAATAATCAATTAGCATGGTTTGTTGTTATTGCGATTGTAAATACGGCAGGAATTCTTGAAATAATTTACTTGTTGTTCTTTAGAAAGAATATGAATAGAAGGATCAACACGCAACAAGCTCCTGTAAAAAAAGTAAGCAGAAGAAAAAAGTAAATATCTAATTCTAAATTCTTAAAGAGATAATCTTTAAATACTAAAAAAATACTTTAATTGTATGAAAGATTTGATTCTAAAGTACACATTAAAGAATGCTTCTGAATACAACGGAAAAGCAAGTTTTAATTCTGTTTTAGGAAAGATATTATCAGAAAACCCAAAATTAAAAGAAAATATCAAGGAAGTTGCTAAAGAAATTAATATTGTAATTAAAAAAGTTAATTCTATGAAATTAAATGATATAAACAAAGGATTAAAGAATTACAAATTTGAAGAAAGAGAAAAAGAAGAAAGAGTTTTACCTGAATTAAAAAATGTTAATGGTAAAGTTGTTACAAGATTAGCGCCTTATCCTTCTGGTCCTTTGCATATCGGAAATGCTCGTCCTGCTATCTTAAATGACGAATATGCTAAAATCTATAATGGAAATATGTTTTTAGTAATTGATGATACTATTGGGAGCATTGAAAAACCAATTTTAAAAGAAGCTTACAAATTAATTCCAGATGGATTAAAATGGCTTAAAATAAAATTTTCTAAAATTTACTATAAAAGCTCAAGATTAGAAATTTATTACAAATATGCTGAAGAATTAATTAAAATGGATAAGGCATATGTTTGTTTTTGTTCTCCTAAGAAATTAAGAGAGAACAGAATAAATGAAACTGAATGTGGATGTCGAGGTAAAACTGTTGATGAAAATTTAGACAACTGGAAAAAAATGTTTAAAATGCCTGAAGGAAAAGCTACATTAAGAATTAAAACAAGTTTGCAGCATCCAAATCCGGCTTTTAGGGACAGAGTGATTTTTAGAATTTCTGACAGAGGGCATCCTATAACCAAAAAGAAATATAGGATATGGCCTTTATTGGATTTTTCCTGGGCAATAGATGATCATTTACTTGGAATAACTCATATTATCAGAGGAAAAGATTTAATGATTGAAAGTGATATGGAAAGATACATCTGGAATTTATTTCACTGGAACGAGCCTGAAATTATTCACAATGGATTATTGCAAATTTCAGGAATTAAATTAAGCAAATCAAAATCACAAAGAGAAGTTAAAAGCGGGAAATATTTTGGCTGGGATGATCCTAGAACCTTTAGTTTGCAAAGTCTAAAGAGAAGAGGGATTTTACCAGAGGCTGTTAGAAAATTTGTATTAAGTTTTGGATTAAATCAAAATGAAATTACAGTTCCTATTGAAACATTATATACGGAAAATAAAAAATTAATCGATAAAAACACAAAAAGGTACTTTGCAGTATTCAATGCTAAAAAAATTAAAATTCAGAATACCTCTAATCTAACTATAAAAGCTCCTTTGCATCCGGATCACGAACACGGCTCTAGAATTTTTAATGTAAATGATGAATTTTATGTCCAAGATAAAATTGAGAAAAATAAAATTTATAGATTTATGCATTTATTTAATTTTAAGAATAATAAATTTATTTCTAAGGAATACGACAAGGACATCGATGCACAGATGATACATTGGCTTCCAGTAAGCAAAGATTTAATTAATATCGAAGTTGTAATGGACGACGGAAAAATAATTAAGGGAATCGGAGAGAAAGATTTAAACAAAGTTAAACTTAATGAAGTAATCCAGTTTGAAAGAAATTTCTTCGCAAAACTTGATAAAAATGAGAAAAACAAGTTAATATTCTACTTTACTCATAAATGATTAATAATTAGCTATCTCAATTTCTAATTTTTTCTTGACCAGATTCATGATTAAAAAACTAATTCCTCTAGTAATTCCTTTAGGGTTGGTGTCTAAGCTTATTTCTTTTATAATCTGATTTGAATTACGGCCTTGAATATAAATAATTATTTTATTGTTTTTTATTTCTAATTATGAATTTATGGAAAGAAGCTTTGAAGTTCTTTTAAATAAGGTAATGTAGGCTATCAGATCTTTTTTGAAATTATCACTCAAATTAAGAGTGGTTTCATCATGATATTTTAAGATTTTTTTCTTCAAATCATTACAGACCCGAACAACTATTTGGTTGAATTCTCTTTTCCTTTCTAAACTTATTTTTTCAATGTTTATTTTCTCATCTCTTTGACTTGTTGTTCTAGTTTCTTCTAAAATTCCTTCTTCGTTAACACTCAAAACTTTTTCTTTACTAAACAAATTTTTAAAAGGATCCCACACATGACTTTAAAAACAAAACAATTATTTAAAGTTATCTTATTTAAACTTTTTAGTAATAAACTCTTTTTAGTAATAAACTATCAAAAGCTTTATAAACGCTTTTTTTAGAAGTTAAGTTGAGGTTAACAAGAATGGCAGAGGTATCAAAAGAATTGCAAGAGAAAGCCTATGAAGCTGTTGAGATAGCTAGGAAAACAGGCAAATTAAAGAAGGGGGTTAATGAAGTTACAAAAATTGTTGAAAGAGGACAAGCTAAATTAGTTTTGATTGCTAAAGATGTAAATCCTCCTGAAATTGTAATGCACTTGCCAGTTTTATGCGAAGAAAAAGAAACTCCTTGTATACAAGTTTCAAGTCGCGAAGAATTAGGGAATGCTGCTGGTTTAAACATACCAACTGCAAGTGTGGCTATAGTAAATGAAGGGGATGCGACAAATTTGGTAAGGGAATTAAAAGAAGCTGTTAGAAATAAGTAATTCTAAAATATGGCTGAGAAGAATAAGAAAGTAAAGGAAGTTAAACAAGATAAACAAGAGAGTGCTAAACCTGTTGTTGTTACCCGTCAAACTTCTGGAAGCGGATTGTTTTCATTAGCATGGCCTGCAACTGTTGAGGAAATTGTTGGACGAACGGGAACAAGGGGAGAAGTTACTCAAGTACGTTGCAAGGTATTAGATGGAAGAGATCGCGGAAAAATAATAAGAAGAAATGTCAAAGGACCAATAAGAATTGGGGACACTTTAATGCTAAGAGAAACAGAAATTGAAGCTAGAAAATTAATGAGAGGAAGAAAATGAGTACTTGTTCATTCTGCGGAGATCAAATTGAAAAAGGAACTGGAAAGATGTTTGTTTATAATACTGGAAAAATTTTATGGTTCTGCTCGGGGAAATGCGAAAAAAATATGTTAAAATTAAAAAGAACCCCTCAAAATGTTAAATGGACAAATTCTTACGAAAAAGGGAAATTGGTTGAAGAAAAACCTTCTGCTAAATAAGTACGATGTCTTTTTACAGGCTAGCTTATGAAGTTGTTTTTAATTTTTGTAAGTATTGTTATCACCTTATAACATATTATTCTTTACCATCAAAGGAGAGACTAATGCTACATTCTTTAATTTTCTAATGTTCTCGTGCATTATGTTAGTCAATTTAATCTCGTTCTTTGCATCTATCTCTGCTATTAAGTCATACTCCCCTTCCACAGCTTCTATGTTCTTTATATTCTGCATTCTATTCAATTTATAGGCGACTTCTTCAGCCTTACCATATTTAGTTGCTATTAAAACAAATGCTGATGCCATTTTTAACCCCTCTTAAGATAAGTATGACTATAAAAATTGTTGACTCTAATTAGCCGAGCTTATTACTAACCTTCATCGTAACCTTGGGTCCAGGCAGCTTGCCAGTCTTCTAATTCATCATCATCGACTTGCCTTTCCCTTCCATGTTCGGTATGTAATTCATCCTCTTCTTCTATTTCTAAATCATCCCATTCTTCTGTCATACTAATCAAGAATAGATAAAATGGTTAGATATATATACTTATTTGATATACTATATATAAGGTATATACTTAAACATAAAAAGAGGGGGGGATGTATTAATGGAATATAGAAAATTAATAAAATTTGGGAATTCATCGCATGTAATTTCAATTCCAAATAATTGGATTAAAAAAAATAAGTTAAAAAAAGGAGATTTAATTTATTTTGAAGAAAATGGTAATGGAGAATTGATTTTAAATCCTGAGCTAAAAAAAGAAGAGCATCAATTGAAAGAAATAACAATTAATGTCAACAATAAAGAAGCTTCTACAATTCAAAGAGAGATAATGAATGCTTATATTAATGATATCGATATTATCAATATTATGGGGGATTTAAAAAGATATAGAAAAGATATTGAAGAAATTCTAAAGAATTTATTGGTTTTAGAGGTAATGGAGCAAACTCCAAATAAAATTGTTGCAAAAGATTTTCTTAATTTAAATGAAATTTCTATTCCTGAAAATATAAGGAGAATTGATCTGACTGTGAGATCTATGATGAATGACTTAAAAGAAAGTATAAATGATGGGATAGATAATTTTGAGGATATCTCTTACTCAGATAATAATGTGAATAAAGTGAGATTCTTACTCTATCGTGCGATTAATAGATCTCTAAAAACAAATAAATTAGAAATGTTTCCGGGAGTTCGTTCTTTTATGGAGTTATTGTATTATAGATTAGTTATAAATAATTTAGAAGATATTGCAGACGAATGTAAAAGAATTTCTAGGTTTTTAAGAAGTGCAAAAATTAAGAAAAATGAAAAAAATGAAATAAAAAAAATATACTTTGACATAGAAAAAAGTTATTTGAATGTTATGAAAGCTTATTATTCAAATAACAAACAATTAGCGCATGATATAGCATCAAAAAAAGATGAGATAATAAATGCATGCACAAACCTTTATAAAATATGTGATAACAAAAGTGTGGGGGTTATATTAGAAAAATTAAAAGGAATTGAGAGCTTCATAAGAGATATCGCAAGGATTGTTATAGACTCTGAAAAAATCTAATTAAAATGGTTACATCAAAAGAATTAAGAAAATTGGGGATAAGGCCGAAGATATTAAGGAGAAAACTCGGACCATTACTTAGCAAAAGCATGCGCAGGGAGATAAAGATTCAAAAAATTTCTAATATAGAACTCGTTCCAGCACTAAGCATGAATTTTAATATAGCTAGAATGGTTGTTCGTTATAAAGATGATACTGATAAAGAGGATAGCTTAGATGTTATTGTAAAACATCTAAAACCAGATTATCCTGGAACAGATTTTTCCCATATAAAAAATAAATTGCATAAAGAGAGAGAAGATTTAGTGGACTATATACGTAGATTATATGAATTTGTACACGGCCCCATAAATAACGGGGGGGGTGATAAATTCTTAGTTAAGTTTTACGGAAGATACAATAAAGAAGTTATTGAAGAAGATGCAGGTAGAATTAGTCTAGAAGCTGTTTTTAGGGAAAAAACTCCAGACACAAATCTGATTAAGAGGCTAGTAGAACTTATAGCATATGAACATTCTAGATTAGCCGTTAAATTACCAACTAAAATAAATGAATTGTATGGCATTAGGAGAGAAACTGATTTTAGAGAAAAATTGCATGATTATCTGGATGCCATTTTAAGTTATCATGACGAAAGATTAACTAAAAGCGAGGAAGAAGTTGTTGGAAAATTCTTTTTAGGAATTGATAATTATCTTAATGAAGAGCTTAATCCGAATATACAAATGTTTATTAGGTTAATACATTCAGATTTGCATTTAGGACATGTTTTTTTAAAATATCCTGGAAAAAATTTGGAAAAAATATTAAGAATGGATGTACAAGATTTGAGAAAAGAAACACCAAAAATTAAAGTTGTTGATGTAACAGGATATTCTATCGGACCACAATTATTTGATTTAGTAGATTCCATAAAACATCCTGTAGCAATAAATGCAGATGAATTTTCAACATCAACAAGTCAAAGAGATTTTATAGAAGATTTAGTCGAATTATATAGAGGAAAGAGACTAGAAGGGATTGAAAATAGTTTTGGCGCAGAATTTAAAAATGGAGAGCGTGAACTAAAAAGAAATAGAGAGTTCCTAACTTTTTTTAAGATATGTAATGTTTATAGAGATTTAAGAGCAATGGCAAAAGGTATTCTTTTAAGATCAAAAGAAGAAAATAAACAAATATATGAAAGTTATAAAAAATACAATCCCAAATATGATCTTTATAGCTCGTGGTACTCTGCTGATTTGGGAGAAACTTTAAAATATTTAACTACAAATAAATTTGAAAGAATTTTAAAGGCTCCAATTACTCAAGATTTAATATTAAAATTCTATGAGACGATTGCTAATTATATCGGTGAAGTAGAAGAAGACTCAATAAAAATCTCGAGACAGATTGTTAATTATCAAAATTCTTAATTTTTCCACAATATTTATAAACGTAATTTTTCGCTACTTATTGGGGAAAAAAATGAAATCTATTAGGAGCTTAAACTGTGTATTTGTAGGCCATGTTGACCATGGAAAGACAAGCTTGCTAGATAGAATTAGAGGAAGTAATGTAGCTAAACACGAGCCAGGATTAATTACTCAATCTATAAATGCATATAACCTTAGTTCTAAGATGATTGAGAAATTTGCTTCTAATTTAATTAAAGATAAACTAAAGATTTTCGGGATATTGGCTATAGACAGTCCAGGGCATGCTGCTTTTACAAATTTAAGAAAAAGGGGGGGAAGTTTAGCAGATATAGCTGTTTTAGTTATTGATATTAATGAAGGATTTAAACCGCAAACAATTGAAGCTTTAGAGATATTAAAACATTATAAAACCCCTTTTGTTGTAGCATTAAATAAATTAGATTTAATCTCTGGATGGAATGTTAAAGATAAAATATTAATTAAAAATATTAGTTTACAAAATGAAAATACTAGAAAAATATTAGATGAGAAATTATACAATATTGTTGGAAAATTATATAACGCAGGATTTAGTTCTGAAAGATTTGATAGAATAGAAGATTATACTAAACAAATTGCAATAATTCCCATAAGTGCTAAGACAGGAGAAGGAATTGGAGAATTATTACTTGTACTTTCTGGATTATCTCATAAGTTTCTAGAAAAGAATTTAGAAATTGATGTTGAAAAACAAGGCAAAGGAACTATATTAGAAGTAAAGGATGTTAAAGGAATTGGAAAAGTTTTAGATGTTATATTATATGATGGAAATATTAGAGAAGGAGATAGAATTATTATTGGAGGGGTAAATGAAGCTATTGAAACTAAGGTTAGAGGATTACTTGTTTTAATAGAGAATAAATTTGAAAAAGCTAAAGAAATTGATGCAGCTGCCGCTATACAAATAAGTTCACCAAATTTAGATAATGTTTATGCTGGAATGCCATTAAGAGTTGCAAATACTAATACAGAAAAATTAAAAGAAGAAGTTCAAAAAGAAGTTGAAGAAGTTTTATTTGAAACTGATAAATCTGGAATAGTAATTAAAGCAGATTCACTTGGAAGTTTAGAGGGATTAGTCTTTTTATTAAAAGAAAATAATATTAGAATTAAAAAAGCAAATATTGGAGAAATAACAAAAGATGATTTAGTTAAGGCTGAGAATGATAAAGATGAATTAAATAAAGTTATTCTTGGATTTAATGTTAAGCAAGTTAAAAGTTCTGAAGTAAAAGTTATTACAGGAGAAATTATTTATACTTTATTAGATGAGTTGAATAAGTTTAGAGAATACAAGAGAAAAGAAATTGAGTCAAAGAGCTTATCAAGAATTGTTAAACCATTTAAAGTTAAGATTTTAACAGGTTATATATTCAGACAAAGCAATCCTGCAGTTGTTGGTGTTGAAATTTTATTTGGAAAATTAAAAACTGGAGTAAATTTAATGAAAGATAATGGATTGAGCTTAGTTGAAGTAAAGGGAATACAGCATGAAGGGAAAAATGTTAATGAGGTTGAAACAGGAAAGCAAGTTGCTATGTCTTTGCAAGGGGTAATTGTAGGAAGGCAAATTCATGAAGGCGAAATTTTATACTCTGATATGACAGAAGATAACTTTAGAAAATTAAAAGAAATGAAAAAGTTTTTAAAGCATGACGAAATCGAGTGTTTAAAGGAGATAGCTGAGATCAAAAGAAGAAATAATTCATTATGGGGAGTTTAAACTAATATGGATGGATTTCCACAAGGTATTATGACTGGAGTAAAACAAAGAAGTTTAATAGATAGAACTTTAACCCGTGAAACAGGACTAAGAAAACACTTTTTGTTTTCATTATTACAGGAACTTCCTTACGGATTATTTAATGGAGAAGATAAAATTTTTGCTTATTTTTCTGTTAAAGAAGAGGATAAAAAGAGAAATATAGTTATTATACCAAATCATCAATCTTATGAAATAAAAGATATAAACTTATCATGTACAGAACATTTTGATGATAATATTCAACAGTTTTTTTATACTCTTAATAAAGAAGGCTTTGAAAATGTTAAAATTTATGATAAAAGACCAGCAATAGAATCTCTCCTTTTTGGATAGGTTAATTAAAAATGCCAGAATTTAAAATTGTTATTGGAGAAAAAGGAAAAAGTTATTCTAAACAGTTAAGTACTGAGGAAAGTTCTAATCTAGTTGGAAAGAAGATTAGAGATAAAATTGAAGGAGGACATCTTGGATTTAAAGGATATGAATTCGAAATTACTGGTGGATCAGATAAAGAAGGATTTCCAATGAGAAGAGATGTTGAAGGCATAGGAAGAAAGAGAGTTTTTATGACTAAAGGAAACATTGGAACTAAGATTAATAAAAAAGGATTGAGAATAAAAAAATCAATTGCAGGAAACACCATCTCACAATTAACTTCTCAAGTAAATTTAAAAGTTGTTAAAGAAGGAAGTAAATCATTAGAAGAAGCATTTGGCAAAACTTCTAAAGAAAACTCAGAAGTTAAAGCCGAAGAAACTAAAGAATAAGTTTATAAATACTTTTTCTAAAAACTATATTAATGGTAAAATCTAAGTCTAAGAAAGAATTTGTACAACCTGAAATTAATTTAGGATTAGTTGGGCATGTAGATCACGGGAAAACTACTTTAGTTGAAAGACTCTCTGGAAGATGGACAGATACTCATTCAGAAGAATTAAAACGTGGAATAACAATAAGATTAGGATACGCTGATTTTTCTATATACGAATGCAAGGAACATGGTTATAGCTCAAAGAAATTATGCGAAAAATGCGAATTAAAGAGAAAAATATCCTTAGTTGATGCTCCTGGGCACGAAACCTTAATGGTTACAATGTTATCTGGTGCAGCTATAATGGATGGCGCTTTGTTGTTAGTTGCTGCAAATGAACAATGCCCTCAACCTCAAACTAAAGAGCATTTAATTGCCTTAGAAATTATTGGAGTAAAGAATATTATTATTGTACAAAATAAAGTTGATTTAGTTACTAATGAACAAGCTATTGAAAATTATAAACAAATTAAAGTTTTTATTAAAGGAACAATAGCTGAAGATTCTCCAATAATTCCTATAAGTGCACATCATAATGTTAATATTGATTCTTTATTAAAAACTATAGAAGAACATATTAAAACACCAAAAAGAGATGAGGACAAAGATCCTTTATTTTATGTAGCAAGAAGTTTTGATATTAACAGGCCTGGAACAAATATACAAAATTTGAAAGGCGGGGTTCTTGGCGGAAGCCTAAAACAAGGAAAATTAAATGTGAATGATGAAATTGAGATTAAGCCAGGAATAAAAAAAGAATTTCAAGGAAGAACAACATGGGAGCCTTTAACAACTAAAATAGAAAGTTTAGTTTCTGGAAGTTCTTCTATAAATGAATTACATCCTGGAGGTTCTGCTGGGATATTAACTAAATTAGACCCTAGATTAGTAAAAGCAGATTCTTTAACTGGGTCTTTAGTGGGATTAAAGGGAAAACTCCCTCAAACTTATTATGAATTTACATTAGAGCCCCATTTACTAAAAAGAATAATTGGAATCAAAGATGAGATACTAGTTGAGGCTATAAAGAAAAGCGAATTTTTAATGTTGAATGTTAATTCTGCAGCTACTGTTGGTACTGTAGTTGAACTTAAAAAAGATTTGGTTCATATTAAATTGAAAGTTCCCGTAACATGCAATACTATTGATAGGATTACAATATCAAGAAGATTAGGAACTAGATGGAGATTAATAGGATACGCTAATATCATAAAGTAATCTTTATAATCATTTCTATTATTTATTCATTATGGGTATACTTGAAAGAGGCTTTAAAGCAAGTAAAGTCGGAGGATTAACGGTTAGCATATTATTTTGAATACAAGCAAAACAGGAAAACACAATGTTAAGATTGAGAGATTCTTTAGAAATATTAAAGAAAGAACTCAATTAATGTATTGGTTTAAGAATTTCAGAAGTGCTAATGCTATTCTGGATGGTTATGTTATTTGGTATAACTTTGTTAGAAATCACATGACATTAGGCAAAACACCAGTAGAGGAAGCAGGGTTTTCTCTAGATTTAGGCAAGAATAAGTGGAAAAAGCTCATAGAAATAGCAACTATTATTAAAAATCATGCCCCGTAGAGTTTACATTACAATAAATAGTTAAATTTAATAATGATTAATTATTAAATATCCTCATGAAAGGAAAGATTGAAACATCAAAAAGAGAAATTGTTGATATATTAAAAGCATGGGTAGTCATTTCAGTAGCTTTTGCGGTAATTATCAGCAATAGGAGTTTTACTGATAAATTTTTATTTAATCTATTCTTGTCTGCAGTAACTGTTGGAGTTGGATTTTTACTTCATGAGTTAAGTCATAAGGTAGTCGCACAAAAATATGGGGCGATAGCAGAGTTTAGAAGTTTTGATATAATGTTAGTACTTGCTTTGGCAATGAGTTTTTTCTTAGGAGCTATATTTGCCGCTCCAGGTGCTGTAATGATTGCTGGAGGGAATATTAATATTCAAAGATATGGAAAAATATCAGCTGTTGGTCCTTTAATGAATCTATTTTTAGCTATAATCTTTTTAATAATAAAGTATTTAGATATTAATGCTAATATAAATTTAATCGGAGAATATGGGTTTTTTATAAATTCCTGGTTAGCATTATTCAACATGATTCCGATATGGGAATTTGATGGCAGAAAAATATTTCAATGGAGCAAAGGAGTCTGGATAGCAATAGTCGCAGTTGCTGTAGTATTCTTATTTGTTCTTTAAATATCTTTTTAAGCTTTTAGATTAATCCAGACAAAATGAGAATTCCTTATAAGATGAGAAGAGTACTTGAAGGTAAGGAAACTTCTTTCTTGAAAGAATCAACTAGGAATCCAAAAGCAGAAGCTGAGTTTCTGATGGGAAGTAACCATATGAAAGGGTATTATCTTGGAGATTGTATTGATAGTTGCAGATGGGGAAGCATTATGACCATTATGTATAAAATGGATATAAAAAATATCATTGGTTTTATACAAAGCTGGATGCGACAAAATGAGAATAGTTTTCAAAATTTATTTCATGAAAGAAATTGGGAGGACTTACAGATTTATTACAAGAGAACTAAGAATTAGAATTTCCTTTTGATGGTTGGGATTTAGCGTTATATGTTTAGAAATGGTATGAGCAATTACCTGGTAGAAAATCTCCTTGGTTTGATAAAGATATAAACTAAAATTTAATAAAGTATAGAATAAATATTTTCTTCAAAAGGCAACTTAAGTTTATTAAGTTCCTGTAAATTATCTAAGCTATTAGCTTTAATATATTTACTCGAGATTGTATAAAGAACATTATCTATAAACAAACTTCTTGTTATCTCGCTTCCATAACTAGGATAATAATATCTTTCTTTGCCAAATTTAGCAAGTTCTTCATCAGTTAAATGGGTTATCTTACCTTTTAATTCAAAACCATCTTCTAAATTTAATGATAATACATAAGCTCCTTGGAATGTTAATTCACCATAAGCATTAGCAGGAATTCCATTAGGGTAATCTGCAGCATTTACTTCATTTAATGATATAGGAATAACTAATAATTCTTTTTCTTTATTAAATAAAAATGCTTTATGTTCGTATAATGCTCGTGAATCAGTTCCTCTGTCTCCAATGTTAAATTTGCTTATTTCTTTAGGATTTGAAACATCTGAAACATCAAACAAAGCTAGTTTAACTCCTTGATATAATGCAAAATTGCTATTTTCACCTGAATCAATAGCTTCTTTTCCTATTCCAATAATATGAGTACTATCATAAGGATGCAAATAATTTGAATATCCTGGAATTTTTAATTCTCCAAGTACTTCAGGATTTTCTGGATTGCTTAAATCAATAACAAATAAAGGATCTATATTCTTGAAAGTAACAAGATAAGCTCTGTCTTCAATAAATCTTACTGAAAATATTTGTTCTGTTCTTGCTAAATCTTCTAATTTTCCTATGATACTCATTCCTTCATCTAAAACATAAACATGATTCAATGAATTTCCTGACCAAGTATCTCCTGTTGTTGTGGCTATTCTGAAATTACCTTGATACTCGTCCATTGAAAATTGATTTAATGTTCTTCCTGAAACTTCTCCTTTTGCTTTGTATTCTATTTGATCATTACTTACAGAAATCTTATGGATTATGGTTTTTTCAGAGTTTTTTTGGAATTCAGCTCTTATTTCTAAAGCTCTTTTATCATAATCTTTTAACAAATCTTCTTTCTCATTTGAACCTAATTTATTATAATAAGATGCAAGTACTTCTTGAATCTCTTGCTGTTTTTCATAAATATTATCATTCTTATTTAATATACTTCTTATTTTTTGTGCCGTGCTTTCATCCACCAAAGGAATTAATCCCTGTTTTATTATCTCTTCTTCTAAATCTTCATATTCTGTTTGAGGAATATATTTTTGTGTTGTTAAGTAAATATTATCTCTTGAAACAAATATATTTTGTGAGTAACCTGTTAAAAAACTATTTTTATTTAACTCTAAATTGTCTAAGTTAACTGCAAAAATTGTTGTTAATCTGTAATCATAATAAGGCACGTTAAAATAGTAAATATCTTCTGCAGCAATTTTAACTTCATTATCATCATTTTTTATTATAGGCATTACAACCTCGTTATTGTAATTAATTGGCTGATTAGCAATTACATACACATAATCATCAATCATTCTTGAATCATAATAATCTCCATCATAAACAACTTCTTTTTCTAATTTTGGGTTTTCTTTATCTTGTATATCATAGACTTTAATAAAAGATTGAGGAGCATAATAAATTGGAGGAAATATTGCAATAGAAGCTACTTTTCTTTCTAAAGGCATTACTCCGCCAGATCCCCCATAATAATTTTCAGATCCAAATACAACTAACTTATTTTCATTAATAAAGATTTCATGTGCAGTTCCATTTATATCTAATTCAGTTGATACCTTTGCAGTATTTGCAGGATAAGCCTCAATTATACTTATTTTTCCGCTTGAAGCAACATAAATATACTTGTCATCATTTTTTACTATATCTGCCTCATCAACTCCTTGAACTTGTATATTAGTTTGTGAATAATCTACTGAACCACTAGAACTTCCACTTGATTCTGCGCTTGTAATTGATTTTTGAACATCGGCCATTGGAGTTATGCTATCTAAAGTATTTATATAATTAGGCTGTGTTTGGGTTTGTTTTAAAAATTCATTTAATTCTTCCAAAGATGAAAACTTCTTTAACTCTCCATATTGATTAGTTAATTTAGGTTGAGTCAATGGAAAGATAGTTATCATTAACAAGAGGATAACTAAAATTCCTACAAGCATTATGATATTCTGTGATTTTGCCATAAAAACAGTAAAATAAACTAGTATATAAATACTTTTTAGACTTTAAGTTACTTTGAAGTTATTAAACGATAGCTTTTTAAAATTATATCTTTCTATAATTTTATGGAATTAAGAGAAATCTTTGATGAAAGAGAAAATTTAGATATTGATTCTTCTTTTAAATATAAAAGATTAAAAAAATGTTTAGATGATGCAATGTTATTCATTTTTGATGAAGAAGAAAATGAATTAAATTATTTAGAAGGGCGTATAGCTGGTATTACAGAAACCAGTATTACTTTACACCCACATATCTTTTATGGAGATCGGTTTGCCCATTTAAATTTAGAAAATGTAATTGCAGCATATGAAATGCCAAGCCTTCAAAATGGAAAACCAGCATTCCTAAGAAAAATTATGGATTAATTATTCTTTACTTATTTTAACTATTGAAGAAACTACATAAAACCGATAAATTTATAAATAAACGAAAGTTATATATATCTATAACTTTGGTTGATTATTAAAATGATCCCTATAATACTAAAATTGAAGAAGGAACTGCATAAGAATATAGCTTTAGCCCAGGATTTGTTAGTTCAGGAACTCTATAAAGTTTTTAATAATGCAGTAATTCATGGTGGTACGGCTATATGGAGATGCTATAAAGGCAATAGATTCAGCGAAGATTTGGATGTTTATCTGAAAAAAGATATTAATAAACTACAAATATTATTCTCGAACTTAGAGAAAAAAGGATTTACCATTGTAAAAAAGAAAATAGCTGAAAATAGCCTATATTCTGAATTAGAATTAAATAGAAACTATATTAGATTTGAAGCTATTTTTAAATACAAAGATGGAAGATTAAAGGATTATGAAACGAGTGAAGGAAATTTTATTAGTGTTTATACCTTAACAGCAGAAGAACTGGTAAATGAGAAGATTAATGCTTACTTAAACAGGCTGAAGATTAGGGATTTATATGATATCTTTTTTTTGCTAAAATATGCAGAAGACAATAGCAAAATAAAAAGCAATCTTCAAAAATTTGTAAAAGATTTTAAAAAACCTGTAGATGAAAATGAATTAAAAATTTTAATTTTAGAAGGTTTAATCCCTAGAGTGGAAAAGATGTTGGATTATATTAAAAATTATATTTAAAATGGGAAAGCAAAAATATCTCATTAAAGTAAAGGAATTATTTACAAAAAGCCCTGTTGTTGATTATAACTCTATAGAATTAATAGTAAAATATAAAAAAAATGTTAAACAGTATACAAAACATCTTATAAAAAATTTAATTTTAAAAGGAAAAATTAAAAGATTAACTAAGGGTTATTACACCAGATATAATGATAATTCCATAAGTGTTTTCGCGTTTAAACCCTCTTACTTGGGATTACAGGATGCTTTAAGCTTTTATAATCTATGGGAGCAAGAAACTATTCCTATAATAATAACTTCTAGAAAAGTTAGGTCTGGAGTAAGAGAAATACTCGATGGAAACGTTTTAATTAGAAGATTAAATAAAAAATATCTTTTTGGATTTAATTATAATAAACAAGGAAATTTTTATTTACCTTACTCTGATTTAGAAAAAACTCTTATCGATATAATTTATTTTAAAGAAAAGGTTGATAAAAAAGTTTTAAATAATATTAAAAAAAAGATAAATAAAAATAAACTTAATTCTTATTTAAAATCTTATCCTAAAAGATTTAAAAAATTAGCTTTAAAATATTTAAATTAATCTTTGCTTATTTTAGCTACTGAACTTACTTTATCATTATTCTCTAACTTAATTATTCTTACTCCAGAAGTATTTCTTCCTATTGTATTAATTTGCTTGACAGGCATTCTTATTGTAATTCCTTTTTCTGTTATCAACATTATTTCATCTTCATCAGAAACAGTTTTTATTGTTACAACATCCTCATTTCTTGAGTCTTTTTTCAAATACTTTGTTAATATATTAATAACTCCCTTTCCGCCTCTTTTAATCAACCTGTATTCATCAACCTTGGTTCTCTTACCATAACCATTGCTTGTGATTGTTAATAATGTTAAATTATCTAATGCTTTTTCCATTCCAATTACTTCATCTCCCTGTTCTAATTTAATGCCCCTAACTCCAGAAGAATTTCTTCCAACGCTTGTAACATCTGCTTCATTAAATCTTGAAGCACTTCCCTGTTTTGTGGCAATAATTATATTATCTTTTCCAGAAGTTAATACAACATTTACTAATTCATCCTTGTCTAATAATTTAATGGCGTTTAATCCAGAACTTCTAGGATTTTCATATTCCTTTAATGAGGTTTTCTTTGCAACACCTCTTTTAGTAACAAATATTAAATAACTATCATCAAATTTTGTTATTGGCAATATTGCAGTTACTTTTTCATCTTGTTCTAATCTTAATAAGTTAACAATGGCTTTTCCTTTTGAATATCTTCCTTCTAATGGAAGTTCATATGTCTTTAACTGGAAGCATTTTCCTTTATTTGTAAAGAATAATAATGTGTTTAAATTGTTTGTAATAAATAAATCTCTTACAATATCCTCATCTTTCATATTTGTGGCTATAATTCCTTTGCCACCGCGTTTTTGCTGTCTGTATTCTGTTAAAGATGTTTGTTTAATATATCCTGAATAAGTCATTGTAACAACAACATCTTCTTTTTGTATTAAATCCTCTGATAAAACTTCATCTCTTGCATCCTCAATTAATGTTTTTCTTTCATCTTTGTATTTAGATCTTATCTCACTTAATTCATCTTTAATAACTTGATATATTTTTTTATCATCTGCTAATATTTCATTTAAGTTTTTTATTAATTCAAGTAAATCTTTATACTCTTGCTGTATCTTATCCTGTTCTAATGAAGTTAATCTTTGTAATTTAGTATCTAATATTGCGATAGCTTGCTCATCTGTTAAATTATAATTATTAATTAAACTAAATCTTGCAATTTCAGCATTTTTACTTTGTTTTATTAATGTAATTACATTATCTATATCTTGCAATGCAATCTTTAATCCTTCTAAGATATGAGCTCTTTTACTAGCTTTATTTAAATCAAATTCAGTTCTTTTTGTGACAACATTAAATCTATGCTTGATAAAAATATTAATTAATTCTTTTAAATTTAATATTTTAGGCTTATTTTCATCTAATGCCAACATTATTATTCCAAAAGTTTCCTGTAATTGAGTATATTGATATAATTGATTTAAAATTATCTCAGCATTAACATCTTTTTTTAATTCAATAACTAGCCTCATTCCTTTCCTGTCACTTTCATCTCTTATATCGCTTATCCCCTCTACTTTTTTATCTTTGACTAAATCTGCTATACTCTCAATTAAAAATGTTTTATTAACTTGATAAGGAATTTCTTCTACAATAATTTTTCTTGGTTCTATTTTTGTTTTAGCTCTTACAATAATTTTTCCCCTTCCTGTTTTATATGCCTCTATAATTCCTTGTTTTCCTGAAATAATTCCCCCAGTAGGAAAATCAGGACCATGAATAACTTTGATTAATTCTTCAAAATTAGTTTCTTTATTTTCAATAACCAAATTAATTGCATTAA
>JBBSXG010000024.1:0-1662 GCA_038045885.1 Nanobdellota archaeon | reverse complement strand
TCGTTTTCCATCTTACCTCTTTTTAAATAATATACAATAGAGTATATATAAAGTTTCCTGTAATATTTACTATTTTTAGTAATGATTGTTACTTTTTTTGATAAGATTTAAATTCTTTGAAATTATTCCATTATTATGAATATCAGAGAACTACAAAACCTACTTAATAACAGTTCAGAAGAAACTATCGATTTTGATGAGCCACATGTCAGTTTAAGGTGCGAAGAGAACAATATTACAAAAGAAAAAATAATCAATATTATGATACACAAAGCTGAAAGCCTTTATAATTTTATACAGGACAGACCAGGAGTATATAAATTATATTTTAAATTGAATGAAAGAAGGCAACTAAAGGTAATTATTGACCTTTTAAAGACAAAAAGGATAATGGTTAGGACAATAAAAATTTTAGACAGAAAGTTATATAAAAACATAAAACTAATAAAGAGAAAGAGGTTTTAGACAAGAATGAACGGGTTCAGATGGGATTACAGTGGATATTCGGATATTTTTCATATCCACAAGAAGGATAAGATAACCAGCGGAAGCGTAGAGGTTGGTGATTTTAGCCTTGATTTCGGAAAAAATAATGAGATTGTGGGTGTTGAGATAGAGCATGCCTCTGAATTCTTTATTAATTCGGACATATCCAAGGAATCTTTAAGTGAGATAAAAGATGCTGGAATGATAATCGATACCAGGAATCCTAATTGCAGTTTAATATTCTTAAATTTGAAGTTTCCTAATGTTTCTAGAAAGATAGCTTTGCCTATGCCTATTGTGGCTTAATCATGCTTATTATAGATTCACAAATTATGTCTAAGAAATAGTAAGAATGTCAACAATATCTTCTGATGGGATAGATACTGTTGTATAAATCTCGTCATCGGTTAATGAAATTTGGAAGCTTAAATCCTGTTTCAAGTAACGTATATTTGCACATATTAACATGCCTTGGCTAAAATCCGGGTATTTATTATTTACTTCATATCTATTTTTCCAACTGAGAAAGGAATTTTTATCTAATAATTCAGCTAACAACCCTGACCTTTCAAATTTCTCCAAGTTAGTCTGAACAAGAACCAAAGATGGAAAACCATTATTCTTCTCACTTTCCAATACTTCTAATTGCCCTTTTATTTTTATTATCAATTCACTATCTGTTCCAGACATATCTAATTCATTAGTATGTTCAATAACTTCATTTGCATAAGAGCAGATATTCCTCCTATTTTCCCCAGCCATACGCGCATAACACCATGCAATACCAGGAGAGAATGTTAAATAAATTCTTTCTGCATCTATAACAAATTTCTCATTATTAAACTCTGCAATGTTAAGACTATTTTTATTGTTTAAAACAAAGCTGGATAATGACTCAGAAAGCTGAAGAATCTTTGATTTTTTTCCTTGGGGATTAATTCCCTGCTCCTTTATTCTTTCAATGCTAGCTGAGCTTGTTCCATAACAAACAACAGGGAATACTGAATTGTCAAAATAAAAATTATCCCAATCGTAGCCTCTTTCAAATTCCGGAGTCCACTTGATTACAGATTCTAATTGTTTTTCAATATCTTGAACAGTATCAACCATTCTTAATAATGAACAGTATCTCCGAATAAGATTTAGTATTTAATAGTTACTCCATAAAGTTTAAAT
>JBBSXG010000023.1:0-1527 GCA_038045885.1 Nanobdellota archaeon | reverse complement strand
TTAGTATACATCCTTTGTATATACAACTTGTATATAAATGTTTTGGTGGCTGAGGGTTTGCGCAAAAACCTTCTCGCACTTTCTTTTTTTCAGCCAGAACCATTCCATTTTTTCGAATTTTCTATATATCATGTTTACACAAAATCAGACCAGAGACATTTGTGTAATATAGCTTAGGATAAAGCAACAATGGAATTTGGGATTACCAGAACCCAAATTGACTGAGGAAGCCTTTTCAATCTATAAATTTAATTTTGATTCCATACTCAAACATTGACGTAATTAAACAGGCAATGTTATGACAAACCACCTTGCATAATACTTCATTTTCTTGTCCTTTATCTGATTTGGCTTTAACATAAGGCAAATAATTTCTTTTTAACATTGCAAAAGTGCTTTCAACATTTGAGCGAAGATGATATTTTTTCATAAACTCATTTTCATGCTCTTTAAAAAATTTAATCATATTAAACCAAGCAGGACTTCCATTAGCTTTCATAATTGTATTTTTCTTTGGTAAAATAAATGGGGTTGCTCTAATTGAAGCTACAATATCACAATTCTTACGAGAGAGATAAGCTGGATCACCAGAAACTTCTTTAATATCAAAATAAACAGATTTTTTAATTAAATCTTCAAACTCTGGACAATCATTAGCTGTTCCTTTTGTTACTTTTGCCGATATAACAACATTTGTTTTTACACCCGTAACAATATGCAATTTCTTGTAATCTTTCTTAAGTTTATTAAATAATTTATCAAATCTTATGTCTATCCAATTTTTTCTATTAAATGTTGAAAAGCCTGTTGAGTCAATACTTACATGAGATTCAAGTTGTTTAAGTGGCTCTGCTGTTAATCTAATCAATTCACTTAAATGATGTGTTAATTTTTCAGATTCCATGAAATAATCTATAAGCCTAAATGATGGTGCATATTTTAGATAACCCAAGCCTTGAAATAATTTTAAATCTGAGATAATATTTCTTGAAGCTGATTTACTATAAACCTTAATTAAACATGATTTTATTTTATCTTGCATTGGAACAGAGGGTCTACCATTTCCAGCATATTCATATTCTATATTTAATGAATCAATTATTGAACAAAGTATTTTCATAAAGAAAATCTTTTCGTGGCATTTTGAAAAATTATAAGCACTCCAGTTTTGAATATATTTTTTCCTTAATTTTTTATTTGGTAAGGTTGTTTGTATATCTTCTCTTTCATCTTTTTTAGATTTAAACCAAAAATCTTCTCCATAATCTCCTAAAGGTCTTTGTTCATCCATTTAACACCCCCATCTTAATTAACCTTAGATATATTTGATAAGTAAGAAAAACATCATTACCACAATATTCTTTAAGTTCTTCCCATTTGCCTGTATTATATAAAGTCTCTACATTACTTCCATTTGTTACTTTTCTAAATTTTTCACCTAAGAATAAACAAGCATATTCGTCTAATTTGCCTTTAGCAAATTTATTTCCAAAAGATAAAACAAATCTTAAATCAACACATTTTCCT
>JBBSXG010000022.1:0-1331 GCA_038045885.1 Nanobdellota archaeon | reverse complement strand
GTTGGCATAGGAGCAATAATATTTGCAGATTTAAGCAATGACAGGACAAGAAACATAAATTTTGACTGGAACAGGATAATCTCTTTTGAAGGAGAAACTGGCCCTTATGTTCAATACACAAATGCAAGGATTAACTCAATACTAAAAAAATCAAAATTAAGCTCAAAAATAGACTATTCTTTATTTAATGAAGTAGAGTTTACTTTAGCAAGAAAGTTGTCAGAATTTCCAGAGAGTATTAAAGAATCAGCACTAAGGTACAAACCAAACCTAATCTGTAATTATCTTATACAATTATGTCAGTTATTTAATAATTACTACTCAAAATATGAGATAAAATCATCAAAAGAAAGATTATTCCTAGCATCAAAAATAGGATATGTTTTATCACAAGGATTAACACTTTTAGGCATAGAAGCTCCAGAATCTATGTAGAAAAGTTTAAATTTATTCATGTTTCACAAATCTAATCATTTATAGGAGTTGATAAATATGGGTATAGTAAGTTTTGTTTTTGAAAAGATGTTTGCAGAAAAAACAGGCAGAATAACAGACAAGGTGGACATAAATCACAATTTCAACATAACTAGTGTTGAAAGGACAGACGTAATAATTGAAGGTAAAAAACCTGCACTTAAACTATCTTTTGATTTTAATGTGTCTTATGAACCAAATATAGGGAATATAAATATGAGCGGAAACTTAGTTTATTTTGAAAAAGAGGAAGAAATAACAAAGATCCTCAATCAATGGAAAAAAAGTAAAAATTTACCTATGGGAATAACAAGTTTAGTGGCGAATACTGTTTTGCTTAAATCAAACATAAAAGCATTAATGTTATCTCAGGATGTAAACTTGCCTCCACAAATACAACTTCCAAAAGTTGTTCCTTCAGACTCAAAAGAAAAGATTGAAGATGACTATATTGGTTAAACAAACTCTTTTAATTTTTTTTCTTCTGACAATTTCTTTTCAGCTTCTCCCCAGCTACACCCTAATTTTTTCATTATAGAAAGGATTCGAAGCTCTTTACTCATAACCTAACTTAGGCAAAATTTGTTTATATACATTCTTAGTTTTAATCATATCTTTTGAAAAATAGCTAAGGTATTAAAACTATACTTATAAATATAATCATTCAAAAATGATTATTTTTTATAATGTTTTATTCCTTCATAAACAACATTCTTTTCTTCTGAAGACAATTTAGTATGCTTAAACAAAAGAGCTCCAGCAATTATCAAAATAACACCCACTAAAAATTGAAGGATATTAATTCCATCACTACCCATAAAAATATTATAAAATGATCCTATAATTACTATCAATCC
>JBBSXG010000021.1:0-3039 GCA_038045885.1 Nanobdellota archaeon | reverse complement strand
AATTTTATATATTTGATTTTAATTTTTTATTTAGAATGTTAGTTGATGTTCATGCCCATTTGGATCATATAAGATTTGAAGCTGATTTAGATAAGGTAATTGAGAGATGTAGGAAGAATAAAGTTACTGTTATAAGTGCTGGGGTTAATAAAGAGTCTAATAGAATAGTTCTAGAGATTGCTTCTAAATACAAAGATGTTGTGAAGGCTTCTTTAGGGATGTACCCCTTTGATGCTATTGGAATAACTAGAGATGATAATTATTCCGGTAAGAAGAGTGAGAAATTTAATATTGATGAAGAACTAGAATTTATTAAAAAAAATAAGGATAAAATAGTTGGTATTTCTGAAGTTGGTTTAGATAAATCTATTGAGAAGCATCAGATTGAAAAACAGAAGAAAGTTTTTTTGAAAGTGATTGAATTGAGTGAGAAAATAAAAAAACCTTTAATTGTTCATTCTAGAAAAGCTGAATTGGAATGTGTTGAGCTGTTAGAGAGTTGTAGACATAAGAATATCGTAATGCATTTCTTTTCTGGGAATATGAGATTAATTAAAAGAATCGAGGACAATGGTTGGAGTTTTTCAATTCCTTGTATTATTGATAGATTGCAGCATTTTCAATTAATTTCTGAGAGAGTTAATATTAATCAATTATTGAGTGAAACTGACTCTCCTTATGCGTCATCATTGAAAAAAGAAAGAAATGAACCGAGTTTTGTTAAAAATGTTGTGAAAATAATTTCCGACATCAAAAAGTTGGAAGAAGAGGAAGTGAGAAAAAATATTTTTATGAATTTTCAGAAACTTTTTTTGAAAAATTAGTAAATGGAAAGGTTTTTAAGTAAAAAAATTAAACTAAATTCTAATAATAATTACTAAAGGGGTGATTAAGTGGCAAAAAAAAGAAAAAAAGCTGCTAAGAGAGGAAAGAAGAAGTCAAGCAGAAAGAAAGCAAGTCGAAGAAGAAAGAGAAGATAAATGAGATTCATCTTTCTTTTCCAAATTTATTTTTTTCTTTTTTTATTTACATTTTTTGAGGTTTAATTTTCATTCTTTCTACTTGGTTTTGAATCAGTTCCATCAGCACTTCTTTAGAATCTTGCAAATTTCTTGCTTTTACTTTTTCTAATCTTACCATTGTTCCAATCTTAATTTCTCCTTCTACTGAATTTGAAATATTTTTAAGCTTATATACTCTCTTTCCAGTTGTTATGCCAATTATCTGATTATGATCTCTAGTTCCTGTATCTGGATATTGATTTTCAATTAAGTAATCATTAAGTTTTTTTCCAATTAGACTAAATCTGTCAGGAAGATTGGTTATTTCGATTATCCCATCTAAATTAGCCCAGATTCTGGGAGTTTTTGATTTGTCTACTCTTCTTCTTATTTCAAGGATTCTAGTTGGTAATCCTCTAACTAATTTTCTACATAGATCGTATTCTTGACTCCAACCTTTTGTTGTTCTATAATTTTCTTCGCTTAATCTTTGATTTTCTGTCTTTAATTGTTTAATTAGATCTTCTAATTCCGAATTCTTTTCTTTTATTTGATTTGTGTATTGGTTTAATTGGACAGCTATTCTTATACTTTCTTCGGATTTTCTCACTATTTCTGCTTCTCTTTGTCTTAGTCCCGGGACGAGAACTCTATATAATAACTCTGTTAGTTTTTGCGCTTGAATTGTAAAATAATCTATCCACCCCTTCATGACTTTTTAGAATTAATGTTATTATTTAAGCTTTTTTATTAAGGTCTATGAAAGCTAGAGCTTTTTATTATTTAGCTTTTGTTAAGTTTATCTTTCTTCTTTTAAGTAGCCAGACATGAATGCTTCTTCTTCTGGGGTTATTTCATCGTTATCTAACATATTATTTATGTCTTCTTCTAGGTATATGTTTTCCATTTTAATCACCTCCAGTTGGTAGATTTCTTAATATTTTGCTGAAAATTTGTTCTATTTGAGTTATTTCTATCATTTTGCCTCCTTAGAAATTGAATTTTTTAGAGTCTCTTCTGCTGTGTTTATTAGGAAAACTAGTCTTTCACGTTCTTCTATTACTCTACAATAATCTTCCCAAGGAAGATAGCTCTCGCTAAATATGTTAAATCTCATTTTATACCTCCTAAGTAAGGGTTGTACCCTTGCGAATCTACTAACCTTATCAAACGGTTCTTATCACTTCTTTTTTGGAAAGTTTTACTTTTCTATAAATCCTATGAACCGATTTTATTAGGTTTAAATGGTATAAAGGCGAATTAGTTTATAAGCGCTACGCGCGGTTGTCCGTTGTCCGTTGGGTAGAAAATATATATTAGAGTATATAATTAATGTATGCAACACATTTGTTGTATATTATGTATATATAATATTCTTTATATATTTAGCATACATTTAAATATTAATAAAATATTTGGAAATTAGATGTTAGAAGACACATCAATGAGGATTAAAAAAGAGGTAAAGAGAAAGCTTCTAGATCTAGATTTTGTTAAAAGGCAGTCTGAGAATGATATTGTGAAATATTTAATTGAGTTTTATGAGAAAAATAATAAAAGAGGTAATAAGTGATTACAAGTAAGGGGAATTTATTAGTGTTTTTGGTATTTATTGGTTTAATAGCCATTTCTCATTTTTTAATAGGTGATATTAGTTTTACTAGTTATACTATTTCTTCTGTAAATGATTCAGTATCATCTCTTGTTCAGGAAAAAGAAATAGAAGAGGAAAATAAAATATCAGGAAATGCAGTTCAGGATATTGATTCTGTTTTAGGTTATATTAGAGAGATTCAAGATGAAATTGTTAATGATATTGGGAATGGTGGATCTAGCAGAGGTTCTAGTGTGGATATTATTACTGGATTACCAGTTTTAGGAGATACAATTATTGCTAGTATTGTTGTTTCTAAAATCTCTGGTGTTGCTCCATTAGCTGTATTTTTTGATGCTACTGGAACTACTCATTCTGATATCAGTATTAGACCATTTCATGATTTATATTATGAATGGAGTTTTGGAGATGTTGGAAGTGGAG
>JBBSXG010000020.1:0-1815 GCA_038045885.1 Nanobdellota archaeon | reverse complement strand
ATTCTAATCGTAATCATAGGGTCATTTCTTAATTATCAATAAAAAAATTAACTCAAACATTTTTTAAATATAAATAAACACTATTAGCAGCTATAGCTCCATCACCAGCAGCAGTTATAGCCTGTCTGAACACAATATTGGTAATATCTCCTGCCGCAAAAATTCCATTAACATTTGTTTTCATATACCTATCAACTTTTATGTACTTTCCTTCTAATTCAAGATTAAAATTTTTAAATAATGATAAATCAGGTTCTGATCCTATTTCAACAAAAATTCCATCAACACTAATTTCTTCTCCATCTTTCAATGTAATGCTTTCAACTTTGTTTTTTCCATTTATTCTTGAAATTTCACCCTTAACTAATTTAACATTTCTCAATTTTTTAAATTGTTCTTGATAAGCTGGTTCTGCTATAATATTACTTCTATAAAGCAGGGTAACATCATTATTATAAGAAGCTAACAGCAAAACAGCCTGTGCAGCTGCATCCCCTCCTCCAACAATTATTACTTTTTTATTTTTATAAAAAGCACCATCGCAAGTATAACAATAGCTTATCCCTCTTTTTTCTAGTTCTTTTTCACCAGAGACATTCAGCTTTTTATGTTCTGCCCCCAATACTATTATTATTGTCCTGCTCTCATATTTATTTTTATTTGTCTTAACTACAAACACTTTTCCTTTATTATTAAGACTTAATATTTCTTCTTCTTTAATTTCCACTCCTAAATATTTAACATGTTCTTTTATCTTATCCATTAATTCTATTCCAACTATTGAAGGGAATCCAGGATAATTTTCAACTTTGTAAGCTTCATTCATAACCCCACCTGGTTCTTTGGCAATAACTAAACATTTTAAGTTATATCTAGCTGCATAAATAGCCGCGCTATAACCTGCTGGACCACCACCCAAAATTAAAGTGTCATATATCATTTTAAACTCTTCAAATATTTCAAAATAATGGTTGAAATAATTTTAACATTCATATTAGTAGTATCAACAACTAAATCATAATGATTCAAATCTGCAAAATCTGCCTTATATAATTTTCTGAATCTCTTTCTCTCTGATAAAAATCTTTTATCAATTTCATCCTTAACTTCTTTTACTGTTTTATAATTTTCTAATTTTCTTTGATCTTTAAAAATTCTATTAGCTCTTAAATTTAAATCAGCATCCAAAAAAATGTTAACACTTTTATTAATAAATAAAAAACCAATTCGTGAATCAAGAATAAAATTATCTTTATTATTTAGTTCTTTGATGCTCTCATTAAAAGATTTATCTAACTCCTTATTTTTTTCTAATAACCTGCTTAATTGTCTTAGGCTTAATTTATTTACATCAGCAAAACTTCTCATCAATTCACCAATACCATAATAATCCAGTTTTAAAATCTTAGAAAGATATTTTCCAACAACAGTTTTTCCGCTTCCAGGAGTGCCAGAAATAGTTATTTTCATAAAGATATTCATAGGTAAAAGTATTAAAAATGTTTTTATAAAATAATACAACTTAACAGTAACATTTATATATAACTTATAAAATCAAAAATACAATCTATACACAGAAGATTTATCTTCTGAATAAAAGTGAATACTTAATGAACTATTAAGTATGATGATGTGTAATTGGTTATATGTGAGATTATTCCTTTAACCAATCTTGCAAAAATTCCCGTTGATCCTGCGGGAGATCGCTGCTATTGGAATCCGACTTAGACATGCAAGTTAGCTCTCTTTTGAGGGCGGCGAAAGGCTCAGTAACACGTCGATAATCTAACTTATGGTTCAAGATATACTCGGGAA
>JBBSXG010000019.1:17151-18117 GCA_038045885.1 Nanobdellota archaeon | reverse complement strand
GAAGGATTAGTTTGGAATAATCAAGATGAAGGGTTGCTATTTGTTCTTGAAAATAGTAAAGAATTTAAAAGAATAATACTTAATGATGAGGTAGAGATTTGGAGAGTAAGATAATTAAAGGAGGCTATAGTTTGATCAGCATAATTACCATAATAATATGGATTTTGTATTTGATATCCATGTACATAATCGTCTTCTGGTTGTTGGTTTTAATAGAAGGATATAAAAAAAATAAAAATATGAAACTAAAGAGATTTCCTTTAATCTCCATTGCAATTCCAGCTTATAACGAACAAAAAAATATAATACAAACCCTAGACTCGATAATAAATTTAGATTACCCAAAGAACAAACTTCAAATAATTGTTGTTAACGATGGTAGTAAAGATAGAACTAAAACTCTGGTTGAGAGTTTTATTCTTAAACATAAAAGCTACGATATAACACTAATTAATCAAGAGAATTTGGGAAAAGGAGCTGCATTAAACAAAGCTTTAAAATTGTGTAAGGGAGAATTTTTTACGTGTCTTGACGCAGATTCTTTTATAAAATCAGATGCACTTAAATTTATTATCCCGAAATTTAATGACAAAAGAATTGGAATAGTTTTGCCACTTATGAAGGTTGCTCATCCAAGAAACTTGATACAGAGAATACAATGGGTAGAATACTTAATCAATCTTTTTTATAAAAATATAATGAGCCTGATTAATTGTGTTCATGTTGCACCAGGTCCTTTTAGTGTTTATAGATCTAAAACCTTAAGGTCTCTTGGAGGTTTTGACGAAAATAATCTCACAGAGGATTTAGAAATCTCATTGAGGTTCCAGAAAAGTAATTATAAAATTTTACAATTAATGAATACTGAGGTATATACAAATGTTCCAGATAATCTAAAAGGAGCATATAATCAAAGGAATAGATGGTATAAAGGCACTATGTTTAATATGTTTAAGTATAGGGGTA
>JBBSXG010000019.1:0-17141 GCA_038045885.1 Nanobdellota archaeon | reverse complement strand
TTGGGAATAAAAAGTACGGTGATTTTGGTGTAATGCAAATGCCTCGGATCGTGTCATCTGGATTTTTAGCTGTTTTTGCTTTAGGAATTACATCTTATCATTATATCTTACTTCCCTTGTTAAAAAGATTGAAGGATTTAACTTTCATTAATATAAACTCAACATATATCTTATATGAAATTAAAAATTTTTTAGACCATATGAATCTACTGGACTTTAATTATACCAATCTATTTTTCGCTTTTGTTTCTTTTATTATCGGGGGGGTTGTAATTTATTATTCACATAAACACACCAAGGAGAATTTATTTAGATATGGTATATTTACAGTGTCATTATATATTTTTGCTTATGGTATATTCGCATCTATTGTATGGGCAGGAGTATTTCTGGAACTATTATTCAATAAAATACAAAAATGGTAAACGAAAGAAAATTAAAGAAGAGCAGGTATCTGATTGCATTCTTAATTACTCTGGCAATTTTTATAATAGGTATTCTAGTAGGATTAGTTATGTCTGGAGAGAGAAAAGGATTTTTAGAAGAACAAAATCAAATACAACGCTTAGACTACGATAGCATAAATGTGCAGTATCTTTATCTTAGCAATTTATTAAAGGAAGAAAGAGACTGCTCTACTGCCAGCAATTTAATGAGTGTACAAATAGATAGATTAGGAGTTCTAGGCGGAAAGCTTGAAGATTTTATAAAAAATGCGAATTTAGATAGTGGTGGATTTGATTTACTAAAAAGAGAATATACTATAAACGAATTAAGGTACTGGCTCTTTTCTAAAAATGTGAATGATATATGCGATGATGATAAAGTTTCTATATTATACTTTTATTCAAATAATGACTGTGGTGCTTGTAGAACACAGGGATTTGTGTTGGAAAATTTGAAATCAGAATTTGGGAAAAAATTACTTGTTTTTTCATTGGATTCTGAGTTTCAGTTAGAGCCAATGTTAAATATAATAAAAGATAAATACAACATAACAGCTACCCCAACATTAGTGATAAATGAAAAAAAATATGTTGGATTAAAAAATTCTGATGAATTATTTAATCTTATTTGTTTAGAATATTCCCAAAAGCCGAATCAATGTCTAATATTAAAATAAAAACATATTTAAAATTTGATAACATTAATTTATCATGACAAATTGTGAAATTTGCGGTGAAGAACGCGATTTGGTCAAGGCAATAGTTGAAGGAAGTTTACTAGATATTTGTAATAATTGTTTAAAATTTGGGAACGCTGTTGTTGTAAAAGAAATTAAAAAGAAGGAAAAACCAGTTAAAAAAATAGTTAATGAGGTTATTAACATAATTACTCCTGACTATCCTAGACTAATAAAAGAAGCTAGAGAAAAACTCAATCTAAGACAGCAAGAACTAGCTTCTAAAATAAATGAAAAGGAATCTATAATCCATAAACTAGAAACGGGAGGATTGCAGCCAACAATATTAATTGCAAGAAAACTAGAAAGAACATTAAACATAACCCTAGTGGAATTGTATCAAGAATCGCATGAAGGCTTGAACTTTAAGGATGATGTCATAACTATTGGAGACTTAGTAAAACAAAGGAATAGAAACTTTTAAAAACAGGAATTCTCGAGTAATCTTATGGAAATTAAAATTTTAAAGGAAGAAAAAAATAAGATAGAATTCGAGGTTATAGGGGAAAATCATACTCTTTGCAATCCGATAAGAAACGAATTATGGAGCCAAGATAATGTTAATATTTCAGCTTATAATATTCATCATCCTTTAATAAGCAATCCAATAATGCTTGTAGAAGTAAGTAAAGGAGATCCTAAAGCAGCAATAGCAAATTCAATTAATTCTCTAAAAAAACAGGCTAAAGAACTTAAAGATTTATTCTCGAAAAAACTATAACTAGAAAGTTTTATAAGTAAGAAATTCTATTTTACCATAATGGCTAAGGGCGATATTAATACGAATTCTTTAGTTATAGTCTCGTTAATATTTATACTTGTGGCCTTTCTAACTATAAATCCTTTTGATATGACTGGACTGATTACTCTCCCAATAATTGGTGATACAAGTGAAATTCCAAACGCGACTTTAATGGGTGGAATAGTTCTATTGATTATTATTTGGATTATTATTATGATTATTGCAAAAAAAGTGAAGAAAAAATCTCAATTAGAAAAAATCCCGGTATTAACAGAAGTTCCAAGTCCTGTCAGCAATATTAATTTTAAAAATCCTCAGGAATTAAAAAAAGATGGATTAACAGAAGAAGAATTGAAACAACTCTTTAATGATATTTCCCCAAGGGTGGAACTTGCGCAAAGACCTATCGTTAATAAAAATGAATTAGATGAACTAGAAAAACAAATTACTAATAATCTTGGGTTTAAAAAACTTCCAGAAATTAATAAAGAGCCTCATAAAAAGGATTTAAATGAATTAAAAAAATTAATGTTGGCTTTATTAAAGAAAAATTATACTAAAGAAAGTGTAATAAAATATTTAAAGAAAAAGGGATGGAGTTTAAGCGAAATTTCTCAAGTTAATAAGGAAATTAACATGATAAATCTAAGAAATTATGTTAAAGAAGCTATTTCTCTTGGTCATAAAAAGCCAAGAATAGTTAAGGAACTTCAAAACAAAGATTGGACCATTGAAGAAATTAATAGGGCAATGCAATAGAAACCTTTTTATAATATTCAATAAAAAAACTTAAAATGTTTAAAAAAATCTGGCATTTTATATGGCACGAAGATTCTTTATTGTCGTGGATTGTTAATATTTTATTGGCCTTTATTATTGTAAAATTTCTTATATATCCTGGGCTTGGTTTGATATTGCAGACTGATTTGCCTGTAGTTGCTGTAGTCTCGAGCAGCATGGAACATCAAGGTAATTTTGACTTATTCTGGGAAAAACAAGGACAATGGTACGAAGATAATGATATTAATAAAGAAGAATTTTCGAACTTTAAGATGAAAAATGGTTTTAATAAGGGAGACATTATTTTTCTATTTGGTGCAAAAGAAGTTAATGTTGGGGATGTTATTGTTTTTAAAGGAAATTCAAAGAATCCTATAATTCATAGGGTAATTAAAATTAGTGAAAATAGTTTTCAAACTAAAGGAGATAATAACCCTAATTCATATTCACAGTTGGGCGAAACAAATATAAACCCTAGCAACGTTGTAGGAAAAGCGTTTTTACGCGTTCCGTACTTGGGTTGGGTTAAAATAGGTTTTACGGAATTATTTAATATATTTTGAGGAAAAAAATTGGAATATTTTGATTTAAGAAAAAAAGCTTATGCCAAAGCATTAGAATTAAAGAAATCTGGTTTAGGTTGGTGCAGAATTTCAAAGCAAATTAGTTCTTTAGGGTACAATATTTCCCCCTTTACTATTCGTAGCTGGGTTAAATATAATCGTAAACCTAAGTTAAAAGAACCAGTTATATACGATGAGCTCACAAAAGAACGTGCTTATTTACTTGGAGTTATTGGTCCAGGAGATGGTTTTATCACAGATAAGAAATACGAAATCGGATTGAGCGTGATTGACAAAGACTTTGCTGATTTTTTCCAATACTGTTTAGAAAATACTTTTAGGCTTGAAACTAGTCGTTTTTTAGAACCTCCTCATTCTTTAAGTAAAAACTATTTTTATAGAGTTTCATTATACTCAAAGAAAGTTTGTGAGTATCTAAAAAATAATTATAAGGTAAGCTTCAAAGAAGGATCTTGGAGAATCCCAGATGCTATTAAAAAAGCAGATAAGCCTTTAATTGGGGTTTATTTAAGAGCTTTTGCCGACTCTCAAGGAAGTGTTGGAAAAAGGTCTATTGTTTTGGCTTCTTCAAACCTTGAAGGACTTAAAGAGATTAAAATGTTACTAGATTTATTCCATATCAGATCAACTTTATATTCAACTGAAGATGGTTTTATTATTGGAATTTATGGAAGAAATTCTTTGGAATTGTTCAGTAAGGAAATTGGTTTTACTATAAAAAGAAAGTCAGAGAAATTGAACAAATTACTTTTATCCTATAAACGTTTAGTCATGCCTAGTAGAGAAATAGACGCGAAAATGCCAGAAATAATAAGCTTTTTAAATGAGGGTAATTATAAAACAACTGCAGCCAAAAAATTTGGGATGCATAGACTAACTATAGCAAGAAGGTTAAAAGAAATGGGGGTTGATTAAAATTCTTTTTTGTCCAAAATGTAAAAGCATGCTCGTTCCTAATGAAGGAAATAAGAGTATTAAATGTAGCTGTGGCTATGTACTAAGGCAAGCTAAGACCGTTAAACTTGGAGAAAAGACAGATGTGGCCAAGAAAGTTGAGGTTATAGACAAAACCTTTGAAGTTCTTCCAAAAACGGATGCAAAATGTCCTGAGTGTAATCACAATAAGGCTTATTATTGGTTAGCTCAGACAAGGTCAGCTGATGAAGCAGAAACCCAGTTTTTTAGATGTGTTAAGTGCGGAAATCAATGGCGCCAGTACTAGAAACCTTTATGTATTTTCTTGTTTTACATTTTTAGATGCCGGCTTACATTGAAAAATTTATTAGCGAACTTAATATTAAAGATAGTAAAGTAGCTGTTTCTGGGTTAATAATAAATAAAGATGAAAATTTAATCTTTATAGATGATAAAACAGGAGCAATTGCAATAAGTATTCAAACAGACCTCCCAATAAATACCTTTGTAAGAGTTCTTGGTTACTTAATGACACAAAACAAAGAATTTCAAATTCAAGGGCATGTTATTCAGAACCTAAATAAGGTTAATAAAAAATTATATAATAAAATTAAGCTTAGCATGAACCAAAAGCAATAAATACCTTTTTGTTTATTTAAAAGAAAATGAAACTAGTATTAAACGAAACAAAGTATCTTAAAGAACCTGTAATGATAATTTCTGAACTAGTTAACGAGGCTACTTTTAAAGTTGATAGAGATAAAATTGAATTAATAGCAATGGATCCTGGAAATGTTGCAATGGTTATTTTTAAATTATTAAGCTCAGCTTTTATTGAGTATGATGTTAAAGAACCATTTGAGTTAACCATTAATCTAGATCACTTTAAACAAATCTTAAGAAGGGTTAATGCAGATGATGTAATGACTTTAGAATTAGCAAATAATAAACTTAAGATTGATCTTAAGTCAAGTACAACTAGAACATTTAATTTATCTTTAATAAATTCCGAGTCGACAGTTAAAAAAGTTCCTGAATTGAAATTTCCTCTAAAAATTGAAACTAGTACAATATTATTTAATCAGGCTATAGAAGATACAGATATTATTTCAGATAGTGTCTCATTTATAGCAGATAAAGATAAATTTACAATAGAAGCATTTGGAAGTTTAAGCAATGCTAAAATTGATTTGTTTAACAATGATGTAACAAAAATACAAGCAGACGATAAATTTGCTTCACGATATTCTTTGGAGTATTTAAAAAAAATGATTAAAACCAGCAAATTGTCTGATTCTGTTTCTATACAATTCAGCAAAGATTATCCTTTGAAATTAAGTTACAAGATTTTGGATAAAATGTTGATGGAATTTATTCTTGCACCAAGAGTCGCCAATGATTAGAAAAGTTTATATATATGTATATAAATAACCATACTATGGCTAAAAATATAATGGTATCTAATGATGTTTATGAAAGATTAAAAAAAATAAAGGAGAGTACTCCTAATATGAGCTATAGTGATGTAATAATAAACTCTCTTGAAAATAAAACAAGGCCTTTTGGTGAATTAAGAGAAATTATAAAAAAGATAAAACTTAGACCAGATGATAAAAAAATAGAAAAAGAACTAAAAAAAGGTTGGTATAAATGGACGAAGAAGTATGCTTAGACAGCGATTTCATAATAGAACTGGTTAATAAAAAAGAAAAACTCAACGAGTTATTTGATAAATATTATCATTTAGACACGCACACCACAACAATCAATATTTTCGAGCTTTTACAAAGAATAGAAAATGTTGAAATTATTGAAAATTTTATATCTAAAATTAAAATTCTCGACTTCGATGAAAAATCTGCGAGATTGGCTAGCAAGATGCATAAAGAACTAAAATCAAGAGGACAATTACTGGATTTTAGAGACTTGTTTATCGCATCTATTTCAATTAGCAATAACTGCACATTGGCAACTTTAAATAAAAAACACTTTTCTAGGATAAAAGGATTAAAATTATTAAAGATATAAAAGCAAAATTTATATACTATCCTAAGATTTAATTATTATGGATAAAAGAGGGCAAATTACAGTGTTTGTTATTCTTGGAATCCTAATTTTAGCCGTTCTTGGGATAATTTTTTATTTATATGGTGAAAGATTGCAAGTAGATCTTCCAGGAACTTCTGATTTTGATTTTTCTCAAAGTGAAGTGTTAAAAAATTACATTGAAACATGCATTCAAAATTCTGGAAGCAAGGCTTTGGATTTAGTTGGAGCTCAGGGCGGAGAAATTAATCCGGGATTTTATTTATTATATTATGGGAATAAAGTAAGTTACTCATGTTATACAACAGAATACGGTGCATGTTATAATAAAAAGCCATTTTTATCCTCAAGTATTAAAGCGGAAATTGATGAGTATGTAAGAAGAGGAATTACTTCTTGTGCACTTCAGTTAGATAATGTTGCTCGAAGTAATGGATATATTGTTGAAAAAGGAAATTTAAATGTTGATACAGTAATTAATCCTTATAATGCAATAATTAACGTTAATTATCCCATAACTATTAAAAATGATGAATCTCAAATTCAACAAAGTAATTTCATTAAAACGTTTAATACTCCTTTAGGAAGATTAATTAAATCTGCAGAAGATATTGTTAATCAAGAAATAAAAAACTCACAAGGAGTTGTTTTTTATAATTCTTACTCTTTATCACAAAACGGCGAAATTAGTGTACAAAGAGATACATATGAAAATACAGAAATTTATATAATTAATGCGCCGAATAATCCATATAAGTTTCAATTTGCCGTACAAAATTATGTAAACCCGTTTCCATAAAAAATGAAATATAACCTATTAAAACAAAAAGCAGTAATACAAATTTTATTAATAATCAGCTTAAGTTTTTATACTTCGTTATCTTTAAGTTCATTAAATAAAACAGATAATAGTTTAGTAAAAGATGAAAATAAACAAAGCGTAAACTATTTTGATTTAATTAAGCAAGATTTACTAACTAGTGTTGATGCTCAAACAAAAGTATGTTGCGAATTAACTAAAAGCAGTTCACAATATAGTGGGGAGTCATGCGTTTTTACAGATCTAAATGATTGTGACACGAGTACTAAGCCTAGCGGAACTCAATATCAAACCTCATCTGTTTCATGTTTGGAAACTGATTTTTGCGGCGCTGGTGTTTGTATATTGGGGGGAACCTGCGGGGATAATGTTGAAAAAGGCTTATGCCTGCAAAGAAACGGAGTTTGGAGATCTGGAACAAGTGATCAAATTTCTCAATGCAGAATTGGTTGCTGTGACTTACCAAGCGGAGCTTCTTTAACGACAGATGATTTATGCAGGGATAAAGTAAAAATATTTCCTGATTTGAGATACCAAGATGTTTTTAAACCAGAGATTACAGACCAAGTAACTTGTTCTCAACAAAGTAGATCTGCAGAAGAAGGGTGTTGTGTCTTGCCTGATCAATGCAGTTTTGTAACAAGAAAAGCATGTAATGAATTAAATGGAGATTTTAAATTAAATAATTTATGTAGCAATCCTGGATTAGGATGTCAGGTTACAGCAAAGCATTCTACAATCTGTTATCAAAATAAAGTTTACTGGACAGACTCTTTTGGAAATCGCGAAAATGTTTACGATGGTAAATTTGATGCAAGCTGGCAATACACCAATTGGCTTGTTCAAGATTCAGATAGGCTTGCTGTAAAAAATCCGCAAACCTTGCAAGAAGTAGCTCAAAGTGGAAACTGTCAATTTAGTTTAGGAAGCATTTGCGGGGAAATTAGTGACGGAGTTAAAAATTATTTAAGAAATACTAAAAATCTAAAAGAAAATGATGTTAATAAAATTAAAAATCAATGTATCAGTTTAAATTGCTTGAAAACACAAAAAAATCCAAATATTCCATGGATGGATGAAAGATTAAGACAAAATGGTGAATCTTGGTGCGAGTATCAATCTAAAACAGGCAATGGAGAAGATTTAGTAGGAACAAGGCATATTATTCATCAATGTGAAAATGGTGTTGAAACTTTTAAGGAATGTGGCACTAGAAGAAAAGAGATTTGTGTACAAAATGATGTTCCTGCAAATGTTACAGGTGTTGGAAAAGATCTAACTTTTGCTGCTTGCGCTCCAAATAACTGGCAAGTTTGTTTAGGGTCTAATCAAGATACTGAAAGTTGTGGGTTAACTGTAGATGAAGCAGTTTCCCAATATAATTCTCTTTATGGAGTTATTGCTGGTTTTAGTTCACTAGAGGTGGATACCATCGGACCTTGTAAAGATTTTAATAGCGATAGTGAGAAATATAAATCATGCAGGATAAAAACAATATGCAGAAAAACGGTCTGCGAAGAACAAGTTCTTGGAAATTGTTACTTTAATAAAGATGTGGGTTTATGCGCTCCTGCTGTTCCTCCCGGCACTTTAGGAAAAGAGGCTGAATTTGAAGAATTAAGTAATGGTGAGAGTATAGGATTTAATTTTGATGCAAAGATGTATTTAGCAGAGAGTACAACTTTTGGAAGTAATCCAGAGTTTGGAGAAGATTGTGCAGCGGGGTGTGGTGTACATACGAGTGAATTTGCAAATAAATGGAATGATTATTGCACAAGTCTAGGAGATTTAGGGGCAAAATATAATATTGCGGGAAAATATAGTAAATCTGGTTTTTATCATGGAGGTCCTTTTAATATAAACGGAGACGTAGATAATGATGATAATCTAAATATGAACGCACAAGGAACTACAATTACTAAACAATTTAATTATTATTTATCAAATATTAAACCTTTGACGGGAAATATTTATTCTTTATTAGAAGCTATAAATAATCTTAAAGTAATAAATTTTGAACGATTAAAAGATCCTGATTTTTTAAAGAGTTGGTGGGGGGATGTTGGAGCTTGGTTTGCTTCTGCTGGAATTGCTGGTGGTCTTATTGCTGGAGGTATAGCGATTGCCGGAGGTATAGTTCCTTTAGCAGAAGCTTTAAACATTATTACTATTGGTGGTGTTGTAGCCGGGCCTATTATTTTAGTTGTTATTGCAATAGTTGCTGTATTTGTTTTATTAAATTTGATATTCGGGCAAGAAGCAGCTGATTTGACTTATAAATTACAATGCATGCCTTGGGTCCCTCCAAGTGGAGGACAAGACTGCAGGTTATGTAATGATGAATCTAAATTTTCAATTTGCGACGAGTATACTTGTAAAAGTTTAGGAAAAGCATGTGGTCTAATAAATAAAGGGCAAGTTGGAAATGAAACTTGCATATGGAGCAATCGCAATACAGTTCCTCCAATAATTGGTCCTAAATTATACCCTCCTTTTGATGAACAAAGAGACATTCAAAAAGTTCCGCCAAGTACAGGATTTACTGGAGGCTATAAATTCAAAAATGAAATTACAGCATTTACTTCGATAGATATTGGAATAAAAATTATTAATGAAAGAGGTCAAGAAGACTTTGCTGAATGTAAAATAAGCAGATCTAATACATTTAATTATGAAGATTCAAATATTCAATTCTTCGATGATAGTTTAACTAAATCAGAACATAAAAGAAAACTCTTGATCTCGCAGTCTCCGATTTTGCCAGATGAAGATAGAATAGAACTAGAAGCAGGAAAAGTTAATACATTTTATATAAAATGCAAAGGTCCTAATGATGCCATAAACCTTAAGCCTTATTTCATAGAAATATCTGTAGCAAAAGGTCCAGATACTGCTCCTCCTGAAATAAAATCATTTAGTATAAAAAATAACGCATTTATTCCTTACAATTTAAATCAGACTTTATTAAATATTTATATAGAAGATCAATCTGGCTTGGAAAATATAACAACTAATAGAACAAGCGGAAAAGATGGAGGATGTAAATATTCGACAGTAGACCAAGATTATGAATTAATGCCTTATGATATGTCTTGTACACATTTCAAGGTTAATCCAGAAGGACAATATTTATGCACAACTTTATTGAACTTAAAACCAAATCAGGATAATTCATTTTACTTTAGATGTAAAGATTTAGCAAAGAACGTAAATCCAAGAAGTATGCCTCCAATAGAGGGAGATACAACTTCTGGATACCATCTAAAAGGAACTCAACAATTAATAATGACGGATTCTGGGCCAATAGGAGATTATGTTGGAACAGATGTTAATTTAACATTAACAACATCGCAGGGGGCTGAATCAGGAAAATCAACGTGTTATTATGCTGGTGGAATAAAGGAATTTATAACAAGAGATTTAACATTCTCAGCTTCAGGAATTAAATTTACTTCAACTAATTCAGATAATCATGAAACAAAACTATCCTTGCAAAATGAACAGGATTACATTTATTATGTCTGGTGCAGAGACGTTGCAGGGAATGAGGCTAAAGATGTTATAGAATTCCATACTACAACTCCTGATTTAATTATCGAAGATGCTGGTCCAAATGAACAAACATTTTATACAGATAAAATACAATTAAGTGTAACAACATCTGGAGGGATAAAAGGAGATGGAGACTCAACTTGCAGTTATAACGGAGATATGAATGGTTACTTTAATGAAGGTAAAACGACATTACAGGACAGAACAACTCATGTAAAGAATGTTACTTTAGTATCTTCTGGAATAACTTATAATGTAAACATTACTTGTTCAGATCAGTATAAATCTGTTACAGAACCAATTGAATTTACAGTCAATTATGCAGCATTCCCTCAAATTATAAGATTATTTAGACAACAAAATGTCCTGAACATTTTATTGAATAATCCTGCAGAATGCCGTTATTCATTGACTAATGCAAATTTCGACTTTAATCAAACAACTACTAAGATGATTCCAGCAAATAATAATCTGCAGCATTCAGTGCAAATTAGTTCTAGTGTAATATATATCAAATGTAAAGATACGAGAACGAACAATATAGGTCCTTCTACTGGAAGTTATAAAGTATATCCATAACATTTAAATATTAGTTATACATTGTATAATTAATAATTTTGGAGGGAAAATGATAGAAATAAAAGCAAAACCAATGAAATGGGGCAATTCTATAGGATTAAGGTTGTCTAAGACAGATGCAAAAAGAGCAAGGATTAAATTAGGAAAAGAAGTAAACCTACTGATACAAGAAAACAAAAAAACAAATCTTAGCAAAATCTTCGGATCCTTAAAAGACTGGAAAAAACCAACTGATCAAATAATGAAGGAAATTGATGAGGGATGGTAGAAACATATTTTTATGATACTTATGCTTTAGTAGAACTGATAAAGGGTAATGAAAATTATCTAAAATATAAACTATATAAGATCATTACAACAAAATTAAACTTGCTTGAGCTTTACAGCGCTTTATTAAGAGATTATAATGAGAAAAAAGCAGAGTATTATTATTCATTTTATTCAAAATATTGCATTAACCTTAACGACGATATTATAAAGGATTCAGCTAAATTATGGCATTCTATGAGGAAAGAAAATAAAAAACCTAGTTATATAGACTGTATTGGTTATATAGCTGCATTAAGACTGAAAATAAAATTCTTAACCGGCGATAAAGAATTTAAGGACTTAAAAAATGTGGAGTTTGTAAAATGAATAAAGCTCAAATAACTGCTCAGCCTCTTTACTATATTTTTATTATCATTGTAGTTGCTTTAGTCTTACTTTTTGGGTTTAATATGATTAGAAATTTACTTGAGACACAGGAAAAATCTACATTTATACAATTTAAAACCGATATAGAATCTGCCATCGATAATGTTTACAATGCAAATCCTGGAACTAAATTGACTTACTTATTTTTAGTTCCAAAAGATACTAGTGAAGTTTGTTTTGAAAAAGTTTCTGAAGGAACAAGAGTAAGAGCAGATTCAATTTACTCTCAAAGTTTCTTAAATGAAAAATTAACGCATAATAAAGCAAATCCCTATTGTGTTAGAGTTGTTAATAAAAAGATTAATGTTATAATGGAGAATAAAATTATAGATAGTAAATCTATAGTAGAATTATCATGAAATCTCAGGCTGAATTTAACTGGATCTTTATTATTATTGCAGGTGCTATTATTCTAGCATTTTTTACAGGATTCGCATTTAAATATAAGGCATTACAGGAGGAAAAAATCTCAATTCAGTTATTGACTAGCTTAGATAATACTTTAACAAGCTTGAAAAGTTCTCCATTCAAAACTCTAGATAAAATTAACCTTCCAAATGAGATTAGTATAACTTGCAATGATATTATTGTCAATGAAAAGAAATTTAAAACAAATAATTTATTGTTCTCTCAGGGAAAATTAAGCAAGGAAATGTTAGTTTATTATCGTCCATTTAAGCTCCCATTTAAGATAGCTGATTTTTACTTGATTACAGATTCAAACAAAAGGTATAATCTAATTTACGATTCTTCAACACAAAATTATGTTGTTAGTTTGATTAACGATTTACCAGATGACTTGCAGGCTAAATTTTCATATTCGACAACTGAAAAAACTAATATGATTAATATAAGAATAACTAATTTGAATGATGATAAACTGAGGGTTAACAACCAAGAACTTTACAAAAATGATGACTTAGTTTTAGCTGCAATATTCTCAGACGAATTCAGTTGCATGAATGAGAAAATAAAGCTTGAATTAAATAATGTTATTCAGGTTTACAAGGATAAATCATTAACCGTTAATAAAGATACTTGTAATTACGTTCCATTTTTAACTTACCTAGACAAGTTAAAAAATGATTATAGTTATTCAAGTTCGATCGAAGGCATAAATGATAACTTAGCTGCAATAAACTGCCCCGTATTATACTAGCATAAAAATGAATGTTATCAAGATTGTGATAATAATTATCATTATAATGTTAATTTAATCTCTTTTTTTGAAATAAAAAAGTTTAGATTATTTACTTATTAAAGATAATATCTAACCGAAAAACTTATAAACTTAAGTTTATATATATAAACTATGGTAAACATATATAAAGTTGAGTTAACACTTCTCCAGCAAGAAATTTTAAGTGTTTTATTCGTAAAATCCGGGTTATCTTTAAATCAAAGAAGAATATCTAAACTTTTAGAGGTAAGTCCTACAGCTGTAATGAAGGCCCTGCCTGATCTTGAAAAACAGGATTTAATCAAAATAAAGCAAGATAAAGAATCAAAGAGATGGTCTATCGAACTAAATCGGGATAATTACAAAGCGATGCAGTTAAAGAGGGTAGATAATCTAAAGAAAATTTATGTTTCCGGATTAGTAGACTTTCTTGAAAAGGAGTTTGCTGGTGCGGTCATTATTATATTTGGCAGTTATTCAAGAGGTGAAGATACTATAAACTCTGATATAGATATTTCTGTAATTGGCAGAAAGGCAAAGGAAATTGATTTAGAAAAATTTGACAAAATGCTTGAAAGGAAGATTAGGATTAACTTTTATGAATCATTTAAAAATATTCATAAAAATTTAAAAGATAATATACTTAATGGAATTGTTCTTGTTGGAGGAATCGAGTTATGAGGGCAATAAAAAATTTTAATGATTTTATAAAAGATGGAATTGTAAAGAAACAAAGTCCTGATAAATCAAGGGCAGAGTTTTTAATAAAAGAAGCTGAACTGGGTTATTTTAATTTGCTAGAACAAATAGATAAGATTGGTATTAAAGATAAAAATGCTAATAATTATGTAAAAAATTGTTATGATATCTTAATGGAATTAATAAGAGCAAAAATGCTTCTTAATGGTTATAATTCCTCTGGACTTGGAGCGCATGAAGCAGAAGTTTCCTTTGCAAGATTATTAGGATTTAATGAGAAAGATGTCCAATTTCTAGATCAAATGAGATTTTTTAGAAATGGCATGCTTTATTATGGGAAAATCCTTGACAAAGAATATGCGGAAAAAGTTTTAGAATTTACTAAGAAAATTTATCCAAAACTAAAGAACTTACTAAAATGAAAAAAGCAGAACTGCAAATGCAAGAAACCATCTTGGTAATCTTCATAGTTACTATAATTATTGGAATTGGAATATTTACATTTTATCAACTGCAACTTAAATCCATAGATAATTCCAGAATTGAATTAGAACAAAATAGAGATTTAATATTGTTAGCGACATTAAAGAACTCCCCGAAATTTTCATATACTTATTTAGGAAATGAAGAAAATGCTATTGACACGTTAAAATTGTTAAATTCTAAACTAGCTAATAAAGGGTTTAAGGAAATTACAATTAAACAAGTTTATCCTGATGCACAAAATGCTCTTTGCAATAAGCAGAATTATCCTAATTGCAATAACTATGTAGTGTATTCTAAGAAGCCAAGTAAAATTACTTCAACTTATATTATTTCAACTCCAGTTTCATTATATTTTCCATATACTAATGAGTATAAAGCTGGAGTAATAGAGGCTAAATCGTATTCGTAAAATGAGAAAAGGACAAATAGAAACAATGGGGTTAGTAATCATTGTAGTTTTACTAGCCTTTATTTTAGTATTTGTACTACAAGTAATGAACAAGCCTCAGGAGAACATGATTTTTCGGAGTTATATGCAGTTAAATGCTGATAATCTAAGAAGTACAATATTAAAAACAAATGCATGTTCTGGGGTAAGCATAAAAGAGGAACTTCTAATCTGCAATGATTTTGCTGTAACAAGATGTACTAACTCAAATTGCAATAATCTAAAAATAAACGTGCAAAAAATAATTGAAAACTCATTGAATGTTACAAAAAATTATAAATTTACTGCAGGAAATATTGTAATTGAAAAGAACTTTAATTTATGTGAAAACACAAATAACATTTATACAGCTGTAAAAGAGCCTATTCCGAATTCTAACGTAGAAATTAATTTAGCAATCTGCTGATTTTACCGACGGTAATTATAAAGTATACTTAATTATATACTGAAGATTAGTTTTTTGTTTTTAAGCCTTAAAATTTGAAAATTATTAAGATTTATCATTCTAATCTTCCTAAAAACAGAGAAAAGTTTATAAACTAACTAATTTTAATAATCTTAAGAGATTTTGATATTAATATATATCAAAAATATCTCAAAACAAAACACAAAATGGAGGTGTGTTATAAATGCAAAAAATAAAGAGTATAATAAAAAAAATTGGTGCTATTTCTATAGGTGCAGCAATGCTTGGTTCTACTATGACTGGAGCATTAGCAGCAAGTTTAGCTGATTACCCTACGCCATTTGTAGATCTATCTGTAAAGAAATATGATTTCTTGGTCGTAGTAGGAAGTGGAGCAACAGGAGAAGGAGCTGCAGCAGATACAATTGGTGCTACTTCAGTTATCTCTGGATTATCAGCAGCAAAAGTACCTGGAACAAGTTCAGGTGGAACTGTAAGTGTTTCTGGAGGAGTCTCAGAAGATATTCCTATAGGAACTAATATAGCTGCAACAAATCAAGTTGATAAGACCTTAGACGATAGTGATTTAAGTAACTTCATGGACGGAACAATTAGTTTTCAAGGTTCAGACTATGATGTAAGTGAAAATTTACAACTTAGTGTATTCGGTAGTAGAAACACAAGTGTACAGACTGGGATTATAGGTCCTTACCCTGATGATGACTACAAAGATGGAATCGTCTTAGTTACCTCGGCTGATGCGATAAAGTATTATTATACATTTGATGAGTCTATACAAGTTAATAAAACTAAATCTAGTGATCCATTGGAAATTAAATTCCTTGGGAAAACGTTAAAGGTAACGAGTGTGGATACATCAAGTAAATTTACAGCCAATGTCGGTGCAGAATATTACTTAACTATAGGTGATACTATAACCGTAAATGGAAAAGAAGTCAAATTAGTTGATGTTGGTTCAGGTGGAAATATAATCGTAACTGTTGGTGGAGTACAAGATGTTGTTTCTGCAGATTCGACTAAAACAATTAATGGATTAGAGGTTAAAAATGATGACACTTTCTACACAGATACTAAGACTGAAAGATCAGCTTGGTTAGTTGTTGGAGCAGATGCAACTGAAAGTTACCTTGATGGAGACGCCTATGTTGGCGAAGATGAGGATGATCCAGAATGGGTTTGGGATATTGGTAACTTAAATACAATTGGTTCAACATCTTTAAGTAATTCTTTAACTGCTGAAGTAAATGCATCTAATTCCGGACCATTCATTGGTGTAGAATTAGACTGGGATTATAGGGATAGCGGAGATGCGGACGCACTTGAAGTTGGAGATTGTGTTAGTTTACCAAACAATTATGCAAGTGTTTGTATGGATAGTTTAACAGTATCCGACGATGATTACATGAAATTAACATTTGAATTAGCAGAAAGTCAGTCTTTAGGAGAATCTAAACTACCCGGATTACCAACAACTGTAGACACAATAAATGTGAAGGCAGGAGACTCAGATGGAATTAAATTACTTCAAAGTGCATTAAGTAATTTAACAAAAGATAAATCTACTCAGGAAGTTTGGATTTATAGTTCTAATTCATCTACTAATGCAGTCTTCTACAAAGATAAAGATAACAGCAATAAGAAAACCTATGCTGGTAATGTAAGTGGTACAGGAGATGGTTTGTTTGCACAATTAGTGTTGGGCGATACAAAAGATACAAATCTTCAACTTAACTTGAGTGGTAGCCCTGGAAGTAATGCACCTGTATCAACAGGAGGGCAGCTGGTTGTGTTGGGTATAGAATCTATTGGAGACTCGACAACAGATCTTATTTCCGGAACAGACCATTTGTATACCTATTGGATGAACGCATCCGATGGTATGCAATCGTTGGGTGTAACTAAATCAAGTGAAGAAGCATCAGAAACTGTTTGGGGTTATACAAGTCCAGGAACTGCATTTACAAATATAGGGACTAAAGATGAAGATCATAGAACTAGATATGG
>JBBSXG010000018.1:0-13405 GCA_038045885.1 Nanobdellota archaeon | reverse complement strand
ATGCCCCTTATTCTATACTTTAAACTATAGGCCCACTTATCTTAATTAGAAATTATCAAATTTAAAAACTTATTTAATATCATAAAAAATGTAGATTTCATTTATATTTTTTAAAACCGATATATATATACCTTAAACATATTATTATTTAACAATTTAAAATACATTCGAGGTGAGAAAATTGAATAAAAAATTTATAATTTTAGGGACAATTTTGGTTCTAGCTTTGTTTGTAATTAGTTAGTGCTTGTCAAAATACGATCGGAGCGAAAATAAAAACCCCCTCTAGTAAAAGCATACATTATTTTGAAGTAGAGTTTACGAGAAATGCGTATGGAAAAACAATTCAGTTAATTGATGTTGGTCCTGGAGGCTCGGTTATAATTACTGTAGATGATGTACAGGATGGAATAGCTGCTGGAACAACAAAAAATGTCAATGGTATAGAAATAACAAATACTTGGACATTCTACTCTGCAACGGCTGATAAAGCTACAGAATTAGCTTATTAACTTTCTTAATTTTTCTTTTTTTATTTAATTGCTTCAACATCATGGGGATGACTTTCAATTTTTCCAGCTTCTGTAATCTTAATAAATTCGACATTACTTTTTAAATCTTTTAAATTATTAACCCCACAATAACTTAACCCAGATCTTAGCCCCCCGATTAATTGCTTTAAAACTTCAGAAGCTTTTCCTTTATATTTTACGACAGCTTCTACTCCTTCAGGAACAATATCATCAACATCCTCTTGTTCTATTCTTTTATTATCAAAATTTTGCTTAGAAATATTAGCTGCTGTAGTTGCCATTCCCCTGCTCATCTTATATTTGCCCCCATTTCTCATGATTACAAGCCCAGGAGATTCGTCTGTTCCTGCCAATAAACTCCCAATCATAACCGTAGAAGCACCTGCGGCCAATGCTTTTGTAATATCTCCAGAAGTTCTAATTCCTCCGTCAGAGATTATAGGAACGTCATGCTTATCTGCAACCTCAGCGCAATCTATGACAGCAGTTAACTGGGGAACACCTGCGCCAGCAACTAATCTAGTTATGCATATAGATCCAGAGCCGACTCCAACTTTTATTGCATCTGCTCCTGCCGAGATTAAATCTTCTGTCCCTTGTTTTGTCGCAACATTTCCTGCAATTAACTCGCAATTAAAATTTTTTTTAATTTCCTTAATCGCATTAATAGCTGACTCAGAATGCCCATGTGCTATATCTAAAACAAGAACATCTGCACCAGCGTAAATTAAACTTCTAGCCCTATCTAAATAATCTCCCTTAACTCCGATAGCAACTCCAACTTTTAATCTTCCTTTATCATCTTTTGTAGATTGTGGATATTGCCTTATTTTCATGATATCAGAAGTCGTTATTAACCCATGCAAGTTATAATCATTATCAACTATGGGAAGTTTTTCTATTTTATTATTATGCAAGATATTCTGAGCCTCATCTAGACTGATTCCTTTATATCCAACAACCAAATCATTCCTTTTTGTCATTAGTTCAGAAACATTTTCATTTTCATTATCCTCAAACAAAGTATCCCTTAACGTCAAAATTCCTTGTAATTTATTTTCATTATCCACAATTAAGATTCCTGTGACATTATGTTCCTGCATAAGACTTTTAGCATCTTTTAATGTTGAATTTAAATTTAAGGTAAAGGGTTTCTCAATAATCAAATTCTCTGATCTTTTTACCCTTAAAACTTCATTAACTTGCTGCTCGATTGATAAAAATCTATGAATTACTCCTAAGCCTCCCATTTTTGCCAAGGTTATAGCCATTGCACTTTCTGTTACAGTGTCCATATTTGAACTTATTATTGGAATATGCAAAGGAATATTTTTGCTTAATCTAGTCCTTAGAGAAATATCTTTTCTAGAAGCAACTATTGCTTTCTTTGGAACAAGTAAAACGTCATCAAAAGTTAATGATTCTTTAGTTTCCATTTAAACCCTTGATTCACATATGCTAAATCTGTTAATAAGTATTATTGTAATACAAAATAATTGTTAGAGTGGATTCCTCACCACTTAAAAATTAATAAAATAAATCGAAAGTTATTTAAATAGTTTAAGTTTATTACATATTAGTACTAATTGTTATTAAAAAGGAGGTGTAATTAATGGCTGATGCATTTTCAACGACAGGTTCTCTTATTCTAGATCCATTAGTAAGTTTATGGAATAGTTTTGTAACTATTTTGCCTGGAATTATCGCAGCTATAATTCTGTTAATAATAGGTTACTTCATTGGATTAGGTATAGGCCATTTAGTCAAGCTAGCAATAGAAAAGTCTGGTTTAGATCATTATTTACAAAAAAGTAGATTTGCTAAAACAGCAGGTCATTTCCGCATATCAGGAGTAGTCGGAGAGATAACAAAATGGTATATATTCTTGATCTTCTTAAGCGCAGGAGTTGATTTATTAGAACTTGGTGCTTTGAGTAGCTTATTACAAGAATTTGTCAGATGGGTTCCAAGCCTAATCTTAGCTGGAGTTATAGTAATTTTAGGAGTAGCATTCGCACACTGGCTATCGATGAAGATAGAAGAGCACACTGAAACTCGTGGAGTTAGATTCTTCAGTAAAGTCTTAAAGATAGTTGTCTACTTTGTTGTTTTAATAGTTGCATTGCAACAAATTGGGGTAGATGTATCCATCTTAGAAAATACATGGTATCTATTAATAGGGGCATTGGCAGTAGGATTAGCAATTGCTCTTGGAGTAGGGTTAGGTGGGGCATTAAAACAAGAGGGTAGAGAGATAGTTGACGAATTAAAAGGCTTGATGAAGCATTAGGATTAAGATAGAAAACTTAATCTTACTTTTTTTATTTTTTTTAACAAGTTTTATAAATTTTTAGGTTTTAAATTCTTTATGGACAGCGGTAAAGAATATCTAGAAGCAAGATTAAAAGAAAATGGAGTTAAACAATTAACAGATAAACAAAAAGATGAATTTAATAATGAAATCAGTAGTAACAAAAGAAAAATAGAAAGTCTTCAAAAAAGAATTAATGATCTAGAAATTCCTTCAATACCTAAAGCAAAATACTTACACGATAAAGGCGAATTTACTGAACCTTGCGGTTTAAGAGCAGCCATTTTTTATGGTAGCAATGCCGAAATGATCGATAAAGAATTCTATTGTTTATTTTGCGAAACTAGATTCTATTCTTATCAGTAGTTTTAAAAACATTATATTTATAAATCGTATTTTTAAGATATATCTTGGGGAAGATGGCATTAGAGAAATTAAAAAATTTTATAAATGAAAGCATTAGGGTATTTAGAATAACTAAGAAACCTAGCACAGAAGAGTTCAAGATAACAATTAAAGTTACAGCAATAGGTACTTTAATTATTGGATTAATAGGATTCATCATCCACATTATAGCCCAGTTAATAAAATGACAAAAATATACGCATTAAGAACAACAGCAAACAGAGAAGAGCAAGTATTGGAGTTTGTTAGTGGCAATGCTAAAAAACGTAATTTGCAAGTTTATTCATTAACACATCCTCACGGAATGAAAGGTTATATTTTTATAGAAGCTGAAAGTGCAGACGAAGTTGAGAGAGCATATCACGGTGTTCCTTACGCACGTGGATTATTGAAACAACCTGTCAATTATCAAGAAATAGAGCATATGTTAGAACAAGCTAAAACACAACTTAACATGCAAATTAATGATATTGTTGAAATTATTTCAGGACCATTTAAAAAAGAAAAAGCAAAGATTACAAGAATAGACAAACAAAAAGAAGAAATTATTGTTGAATTATTAGAAGCAGCTGTTCCAATTCCAATAACAGTAAAAATGGATTCAGTAAAAGTTATAAGAAGAGAAGGCGAGGAAAAGAAGGAAGAAGACAATGAGTAAGGAAAAAATGTTAACAGTTGCAGAAGCAGCAAGGGAAGAGATTAAAGTAGAGAAAGGAAGTCCAATGCCTGATAAAGAAAAGATTGGAAATTTAGCAATCGAACAAGTTATTAAAATTGCTTTGGAAAAACAAAATAATATGCTAGTAAATAGTTTGAAGGCAGCTGTAAAAAATGTTGTTGGGAGCTGTAATTCTTTAGGAATATTAATCGAAGGAAAAATTGGAAAAGAAATAAATAAAGATATTGATAATGGCATTTATGATAAGCAGATTAATTCTCACCTAACACAAGTATCAGAAGAGAAAAAAGAATTATTGAAAAAACAACTTGAAGATGTAATGAAGGAAATTAAGAAAGAACTTGAAAGAGAAAAAGCTCTTGCTGAGAAAGTTGCAGAGAAGAAAGAGGTTAAAGAAGAAGTTGTTGTTGCTAAAGAAGGAGAAGGTGCTCCTGCAGCTACAACCGGAAAAGCTCCAGCAGGTAAAACTGAGGCTGGAAAAGAAACTGCTGCTCCAGTTGCTGGAAAAACCCCTACAAAAGAAGAGAAGAAAGGAAAGAAATAATTTTAACAAGTTTTATAAATTAATTTTTTTTTAGTTCTTATAGAAAATATTTAAAAATGAGATATAAAATAACTAAAAAATTTAGAAATGTTATAAGGGATAACAAAAAACAAATTTTATTTAAGGATAAAAGTCTATTTCATACTATAAAAAATTCTATATATTTAAACAAACTTATGTAAAATTTAATAATAATTGTAAGAATTTATTAGAGGACTTCCAAGAAACAGCAAATAAAATTGGTTTTGATTTTTTTAAAGCTAATAAATGTAACAAAGCCCTATACAAAAAAGACCAAGTAGCAAGATTTATTAATACACTAAATTTGACAGATTTAAAGGGGTTATGATCTAGCCTGGAACTTTGGTAGGCAATTATGATGAGTGGTTTGGGACCATTCTGCCCCGGTTCGAATCCGGGTAACCCCACTTAAAACAAAAGGTTTTTAAAAACGATATATTTAAATAAAAAAATGGCAACAAAGAAAGTAGGAACAGCAGGAAGATTCGGAGCAAGATACGGAAGAAAGTTAAGACAAAAAGTTGCCGAAGTAGAAAAAAAGTTAAGGCAATGGCATAAATGCCCTTACTGTAATGAAAAAAAAGTAAAAAGAATTGCATCAGGCATATGGTTTTGTAGACATTGTAAATCAAAATTTACAGGAAAAGCTTATTCAATAAATTAAAATGGTAACACACAAATGTTTCGATTGCGGAAAAATCATTAAGGCAGAATACGTTAGGAAAAAAATAAGATGTCCTTATTGTGGTTCTAAAGTATTGTACAAACCAAGAGTAGTTTCAGCTAAAGTCAAGGCAGAATAAGATGAAAGAGCAGGAAAGAAATATACAAGAATTACAGATGATGGAGCAGAATTTATCTCAATTATTAATGCAGAAACAAAATTTTCAATCAAGATTATTAGAAAATGAAAATGCATTGTCTGAATTAAGTTCTACAAAAAAACAGCCTTACAAGATTATTGGAGGAATAATGGTTGCAATGGAAAAGGAAGATTTGCAAAAAGATTTAAACTCCGAAAAAGAGATATTTGAATTAAGAATTAAAAATATCGAGAAGCAAGAAAATAAATTAAAAGAAAGAGCGCAGGAGTTACAAAAAGAGATTTTAAAAGAATTAAAATGAGTGATAATTTTAACGAAATAATTTCAACATTATGTGTAATAAAAGAGGACGATGGAGTCCCTAAAAATGTTAAATCTAAAATAGATAGTGCTATAAGTTGCTTAAATAATCAAAATAAAGAGTCATGTTTAAAGGTTGATCAGATATTACAGGAGCTAGATGAGATCTCTAACGATCCAAATATCCCAAATTATACACGAGTCGAGATACTAAATATAATAAGTGTACTAGGAAGTATCGAATAGAAATATTTATATACAACTTGTTATTATGAAGTGATAAGAGGTAAACAAGAATGACAGACATTTTTTCAAAATTCAAAGACAAATTCTTAGGAAGAGACACTACACTTGAAGATTCAAGTGATTATGTTGAAATTGATACTAATGTTGATCGTGGCCCAAAAGCCAAAATCATTGTTAGACCTTTCTTTATTGAAGATTTTGCTGATATTAAACCAGTTTTAGACGCTCTAAGAGAAGGAACAACAATAGCTTTAATCAACATACGTCCTTTAAAGGAAAAAGACATTATAGAAGTTAAGAGGGCAGTAAGCAAATTAAAGAAAACATGTGATGCTATTGAAGGAGATATCGCAGGATTTGGAGAAGATTGGATTGTTGTTACACCAAGTTTTGCACAGATACATAGAAGCACACAGACAGCTCCAGTAACCTCAGAAAGTCAAGACATGAATTAATTTCTTTTATTTTAATATTTTTATTATTCTCTTTATCGCAACGAATATGTAAGCCCATATTACAGGTAACCATAAGGGCATTATTCCAATTAGAGAAGTTCTGTTAAAAGTTTCAACATTAGTTTTTAAAAAGAAAAACTCTCCCAAGAACATTACAATTAATCCTACTATCAAAAATAAAATATCTCTTCTTTCATAACCTAAAACAAAAGATAAAATGATTACAATCGCGTAAATTAGAGTCAATAAGTAATCATTTTTTACTATAGGAATTAAAACCAACATTAAAATTATTGGAAGAATATTTAAAATTATTTTTTTATGATTTTTAACTATAAAGTGTTTAATAAAAAAAGATTTATAAACATTACCTTATTCAAATTTTTATGGACCAATTAAAGAACCAACCTTGTCCGGTTTGTCATGCAAATAAATTAACTTTAACAGAAGAAAATTATAATGTTCCTTATTTTGGAAAGTGTTATTTAATGGCAATGCATTGTGAAGCATGCGGATATAAAATGTCTGATATTGAGGCTGAAGAAACTAAAGACCCTACAAGATATACTTTTGAAGTTAAGAACAAAAAAGATTTAAATATTAGAGTTGTTAAATCTAGACAGGCAACTGTAAAAGTTCCTGCTTTGAAAATGTCAGTCGAACCAGGATCTGCATCTGAGGGTTATGTTTCCAATATTGAAGGTGTTCTTGAAAAATTCAAAAAAATAATTGAAAGTGAAAGAGATTCTGCAGAAGATGAGGACGTTAAGAAAAACGCTAAAAATTTATTAAAGAAATTATGGAAGATTGAGTTAGGAGAAATGCATGTTAAGATTGTAATAGAAGACCCTTCTGGAAATTCTGCAATTATTTCTGATAAAGCTGTTTTAGAAAAACTAAAAGTTAAACATTAAAATTTAGTAAAAAATTAAAATTTGGGTCTTTTTGATACAGCAGATTTTAGCATGGCCTCTCCAGAATTCAGAAGTTCTTTAATTTTTGATAGTTCTACTTTAAAAAAGTAATATGTTAGGTCTTGGTTAGTCTTCTCAAGAAATAAGCTCCTTATTTGAGAAGCACATTCCTCAAAAATTCTTGATGCTGATTCTGCTTCTGCTCTTGCATCACTAGCATTCCTTTTATCAAACATAATCTCACTTTAATTAAGTGATATATATATTATTGTAAATTAATCTATACTTTCTAGAATATAATTAATAACCGAATCTTCTTTCATAATTTTTATGATTCATCCACTCTATAATTATAGAAATTATTTGCACCTTATTTTTACTAATCGAATAAAGAAGTCTCCAACCTTTAGGCAAATCGTACTTCCAAAGATTATCTATATTATATTTTTGTAAATAAATTTTTGGGATCAAATGTTTTGAAACCGAAATACCGCAAAAAGCGTCTTTTTCCAAATCATCTATTGCTCTAGAAACCCATTTGTAAAGCATTAAATCTTCTGTTTTTGAATCCTTAAGCTTTAAGTACGCTTTCTTTATTTTCTCGTCTGCAAAATAAACTTGAGATTTCACTTTGCCCTTAGGTTAGGTTTATTTAAGTATTTACTAACTAGCTTAGGGTTCCATATATAAACAATTTTTCCTTTTCTATCTACAACTATTTTATTCATTTTTTCCAAGTAATCTAAAATTACTAAATAAGTCTGCCACATTACTTTTTTCGGTAAATGCTTCCATAATAAAGTTCTGTTAAAATCTCCGCTATATCCCTCTATACTTTTTTCTACCATAATAACAGTATCCAAAGTAGGTGATCTTAAAAATCTGTTTTTAGTTCTAAATTCCATAGAAGTATATATATCAATTGATATATAAACATTTCGTTTTAAACTATCCCCTGCTCAAATAATTGTTCAAAGCTCAATTCTTCAATAACAACTAACGCTTCTCTGTAATTTATTACTGGTTTTGAAAATCTCGCATAATCTTCCGTAGAAATTCTTGGACAAGCGGTTTCAATAAAAGCCTGAATATTATACAAATTAACTAATTTATCATCTGTTATTTCATTCATGCTCAATAAAACAACTTCTTTCTCAAGTTTTTCAAGTTTATTTTTAATGTGATAAGCAGATCCAAAATGCTGTCCTGGTTTATTGTCAATTATAACCCCAATTCTTCTTGCATCTTTAACTTTATTTATTGCAATAATTCTCTGCCTTATAATTTTCTCTCGTAATTTATCCATTGAATAAACTTCTCTGTTAAAAGGATCAAGCAAAATAACTTTTTTTGGAATTGCCAATGCAGCTCCTAAAGCATGAAAGTCATTTCCTATAACTAAGATAGCATCAAATTTATCTTTAATGTTTTTTAATCCATTATATTCACAACCAAGAACTTGCCCATTATAAAATGCGAATCCTTTTTTTTCAGGTATAAAAACTTCTTTATTATTTTCCTTTAATATTTTCTCAGCTATTTCTAATTGATGCATATGTTGCACAGAACAAACAACAGCAATTTTATTAAACTCTTTTAATTCTTTTAGTGATTTTTTTACTAAGTCCTCTATTTTAGTTTCATATCTTGCCTCAATATATAGTATAGGAAAGTTAATTTTCATAAAAGGAGCATGCCCATAAAGAATAATTAAGTCAGCTTTTAAATTTCTAGCTTCATCTAACGCAATATCACAAGCACCCCAGCAAGGTTCTCCTGAAACTATAACTTCTGAAGAAGTATTTTCTTTTATTAACTTTACTAGATTAGCTGCTTCTTTCTTTAATCCTTCTGGTAATTGCAACAATATTAATTTAGGATTTTTTTCCTTAATTTCTTTAATTAATTTTTCTTCTTCGAATTTATACATGTTTTATTCCCAAATAGTAACACTTATAAAGGTGATTATTGGGCTAAGTTAGGGGTTTAAATATAAATGAGATTCGGTAGCAGACCAAAAGCAGATAGAAAAATGAAAAAGCAGAAGGTAAGGCTGTTAAAAGGAAACAGATTAAAACCAAGAGCACTTCCGATAGAACCAACAAGAGCTGTAGATTTTATAAGAGAATTATATCATATTTTAAATGAAAGAGCAGATAAAATTAAAGAAGAGTATAACACAAAACCAAGTACTTCTTTTTATTGGGTGGAAAATAATGAAAAAGTTTACGTAGAAGATATTATAACACAGCCAAAACTAAGTTTAGAAATGCTTCATGGTAGAAGTATCGGTTTAGAAACAGATTTGGTTTATCATAACCATAATAAACAATATAATATGCTTAAACGATCATTAGATTCTCCACTAATTATTCATGTATCTAAAAACGGAGAGGATGTTTTATATTATACTTTTCCAGTCAACGATTTAGCGTTGAATTTGCATTTGGGCGAGAAAACCGAGAGAGCATATAGAAGAAGAAATTAGTTAAATTTTTAAGTATATTAATTCATTAAATTTTATGCCAGAATCTAAATCTGATAAAATAATGAATATTGCAACCAAAAGAGGATTTTTCTTTCCTTCTGGAGAAATTTACAATTCAAAGGCAGGATTTTGGACATATGGTCATCTTGGAACTTTATTAAAACATAAGTTTGAAGATTTATGGAGAGATTATTTTTTAAGCTTGAATGAAAATTATTATGAAATTGAAGATACAAACATTTTAGCAAAAGAAGTTTTTAAAAGTTCAGGTCATTTAGAACATTTTTCTGATCCATTAACAGAATGCAAAAAATGTCATTTTAGGTTTAGAGCAGATGAGCTAATAGAAGATGAAACTAGTTTAAATGTTCAAGGTTTAAAAGAAAATGAATTAGATAAAATAATTAAAGAAAATAAATTAAAATGTCCAAAATGCGGAAGTGAATTAGACAAAGTAAAATTTTTCAATATGATGTTTGATTTAAAGGTTGGAGCAACAGGAGAGGATATAATGTATCTTCGTCCAGAAACTGCACAAAGTCCATTTTTAGCTTTTAAAAGAGAATTTATGGCATTAAGAGAAAGGTTGCCTTTAGGACTTGCTGTTATTGGAAAAGCATTTAGAAATGAAATTAGTCCAAGACAGGGATTTTTCAGATTAAGAGAATTTACGCAGGCTGAATTGCAGATATTTTTTGATTCAGAGGGCTTGGATAAATGTGAAAATTGGAACGAAGTTAAAAATTATAAATTAAAATTATTTATGAAAAATAAATTAAATGAAATTTCATGTGAAGATACAAATAAAAAATTAAAATTGCCAAGATTTTATGTTTATCATCTTGCCAAAATACAGAAATTTTATTTAGATGTTTTAAAAATCCCAAAAGAAAAATTTAGATTTCGCGAGTTAAATGAAAAAGAAAGAGCTTTTTATAATAAAATTCATTTCGACATCGAATTAAATTTGGAAACATTAAAAGGGTTCAAGGAGGTTGGGGGAGTTCATTACCGTTCCGATTATGACCTATCAAAGCACCAAGAGGGATCTGGAGCTAAGTTAGAGGTTGGTATAACAAAAGACGGCAAAACGAAAAAGCTGTTAGCGCATGTACTCGAATTAAGTTTTGGGGTAGATAGAAATTTATGGGGACTATTAGATTTATTTTATGATGAAGATAAAGAAAGAGCAATGTTTAAGTTGCCTTTTGATTTAGTTCCTGTTGAAGTTGCTGTATTTCCTCTTTTAGATAAAGACAAGCTTCCAGAAAAAGCATTAGAAGTTTATAATTTGTTGAAAGAAAATTATAAAGTTTTTTTTGATAACAAAGGAAGCATTGGAAAAATGTACAGAAGGGTAGATGAAATAGGAGTTCCTGCAATGATAACAGTAGATCATCAAACATTAAAAGATAATTCTGTTACTTTGCGTAATAGAAATGATATGAAACAAATTAGAGTTAAAATAAAAGATTTGAATAATATTGTTAAAGAATTCTTAAATGGTAAAGATTTAAATAAACTCGGAAAAATCATAAATTAATGGGCCAATAGTCTAATGGCAGAATTCACCGATGGCATCGGTGGGGTCCGGGTTCAACTCCCGGTTGGTCCATCGGGGTAGTCTTCCAATGGCTCAAGAAGCTACGTTCGCAACGTAGAAACCTGGGTTCGATTCCCAGCTACTCCACACAAACATTTAAATAATTAATTCAATAGTTAAAACTATGACGGCAGATTATTTTCTAAATGTAGTTTATGAGAACTATAGAAAAGATTCGGAGAAAGAAGATATTATAGAAATTGCAAACAACTTAATTTTTAATTTATGTTTTTCAGAAGGAGAAAGATATATTTCTAAATTTTCCTCTGAAGTTAGAGGGGCTGTCTCTCATGAATTGTATAAAAGATTTATTGAAAACTCTTCAAAGATTAAAATTCCTGGAAATCTAGAGCATGCTTGTTGTTGTGAATGTAGTTGTTAAATTCCAATAAGAAACATTTAAATAATTATTTAAATTAACAGAAATGTGAATTATCAAATAAAACAAGGAATAATTAAAGCAATAAATTTTGCTGAAAAATATTGGGATTTAGCAGCTTGTTTCGCTTCTCCAATAGCATTTAACGATGTAAATAATGAAGTTTTTGGAAATTTAAGAGAGCTTGTAATTTTATCTGGACCATTAGCATTATTATATGCAAGTTATAAACCAAAAACATCTGAGGATAGGCTTTTAAGGAATATGTGTATGGGAATCTCTGGATTATTTTATTCATGGCAAAATAGATTCGATAATGTTCCTATTACAAGTAAAATGATGTATGATGGAATTGCTTTATTCTTTGGAATAGGTTCATTAAAAACTAATCAAGTCTTAGAAAAAGAAAAATATTTAGAAGATGTAATCTCTACTCAAACAAATTAAAAACATTTAAATATTAAAAAATAAAAAAAATATTATGAAAAAAGGGGGATATATAATTATAGTTCTTGTAGCAGTATTTTTACTTAGTTTTTTAGCAAGTAAAATTATCGATTCAGATACTAATGTAATTCAAGACCAAATTGTTATTATCCCAATTAAAGGAGTGATTTCAAGTTCAAGCTCTTCAGGATTATTTGAAGAAACTAATGTTGGAATAGATTCTGTATTAAATGAATTAAAAAAAGCGAAGCAAGATTCATCAATAAAAGCTGTTGTTCTTGATATTAATAGTCCGGGAGGAACTGTTGTAGCATCTCGTGAGATTGCAAATGCTGTAAAAAATTTAGACAAGCCCGTAGTTGCTGTAATTAACGAAGTAGGAGCTTCTGGGGCATATTGGGTTGCAAGTTCTGCTGATGTAATAATCGCAAATGAACTTTCTATTACAGGAAGTATTGGAGTTATTTCAAGCTATTTACAATTTAGTGATCTAATGGATAAGTATGGGGTAAAATATGAGCAATTAACAGCAGGACAATATAAAGATTTAGGCAGTCAATTTAAAGATTTAAAACAAGATGAAAAAATTATATTACAAAGTAAGCTAAACAAGGTTCATGAAATATTTCTTAACGAAGTAACAGAAAGAAGAAATATCACAGACATAAGAAAAGTATCAACAGGTGAATTCTTTTTAGGAATTGAGGCCAAAGAACTTGGATTGATAGATAAATTTGGAAATAGGGATGCTGCAATAGAAGAGGCAAAGAAGCTTGCAAATTCAAATTCACCAAGAATAGTTGAGTTTAAAGAAAAACGCTCATTATTTGATTTACTAGGACAGGTTTCAGCAAAGAGTTTTTACTTTCTTGGCAAAGGCATAGGCTCTGAGATAAAGTTAGATACAGAAAATAACTACAAGCTCGAAGCTATTTAGAAAGATTTATATACAAGTTATAACACCCTAATATTATAATGTTAAAACGTTATTGTAATTTTTGTAGTAAAAAATATGATTTAGATAAAACTAAAAATTCTTTCTGTAGTGCAGAATGTTTTGTAAATCATCAGAGAGAACTAAATAAAAAGAGACAAATAAAATTCAAAGGGAAAGAATAAAAATGTTATTTAAAAACCCAAAATAAATGTTTGTTTAGAAAAGTTTAAAAGTCAATTTCTCGTTGTTAAAATGCAGACTAGATTGGGGGGTTAGTCTTCCTCTGTAACCGCAAACAGACTTTAGGCGGGATCGAAAA
>JBBSXG010000017.1:0-2055 GCA_038045885.1 Nanobdellota archaeon | reverse complement strand
ATTATACACTGTCCTTGTTTTCTCATAATTCTACTTAGTAGACTACGTTTATAAACTTTTGTTAAGTGTTTGCCTTACTTACCAGAAGATTTAATAAAGTGAGCTTTAATAAAAATAATATACGGTAGTAGTATAGCCTGGTTAGTATGTTGGCTTCCCAATTTATAAGGAAAAAGCCAGCGGCCCGAGTTCAAATCTCGGCTACCGTAATTTAAGTCTCTTTTATATCATTTGGGTTGATGTGAGAAAAAATTGCTGTGTGTTTTATTGTAACTCTTTAATCGTTATATTAACTCCTAAAGACGATAGTAAAAAGGAAGATTTATTAATGTTCTTGAATCAAATTAAACCATATATAAAACATGAAGACAAAATAAAAGGATTAGAGGCTGCTAAACAGAATATCCTCGAAAGAAATAAAAATGCCCAAGAAAAATTACTTTCAAATATCAACAGCTATTGATTACCCTTCTGGAAAACCACATGCAGGTCATATGTATGAAAAAATAGTTTCTGATGTTATAGCCAGATGGCATCGTCTTAATGGAGAAAAAGTTCATTTCTCAACAGGGCTTGACTGCCATGGAAGCAAAATAGAAAAATACGCAAAAAAAGAGAATAAAACACCACAAGAATTTGTCAAGGAGATGGAGCCTTTTTTCTTAAAAATGTGCAAGGATTATAATATTTCTTATGATGATTTTATTAAAACTACTGAAAAAAGGCATGAAAAAGTTGTTATTGATATGATTAAAAAACTCCATAAAAAAGGAGATGTTTACAAGGGAACTTATTCTGGCTATTATTGCTCTGACTGTGAAACTTATTTTGCCAAAGAAGAATTAGAAAATGGGGCTAATTGCCCAACACATCACAGACCTGTTGAATTACTAGAAGAAAATTCTTATTTTTTTAAGATGAGCAAATATCAAAATAAACTTATTGAATATATCAATAAAAATCCTGATTTTATCCAGCCAAAAGAAAGAAGGAATGAAATCTTGAACAGATTAAAAGAGCCTTTAAGAGATTTAAGCCTGACCAGAGAGAAAGTTAAGTGGGGGGTTCCTTTTCCCCTTGATAAAAAATTAGTTACAGCAATTTGGATTGAGGCATTAATAAATTATTTAACAACAGTGGATTATCCTAATAAAAAATATAGAGATTTTTGGCCTGCATTGCATATCATAGGCCTTGATATTAGCTGGCACCATACTGTAATTTGGGGAACATGGCTTTTGGCTTCAGGAGTTAAGCTACCTAAGGTATATGTGCATGGTTTTATTCGCGCTAGCGGCGGAGAGAAAATGAGCAAAAGCATTGGAAATGTTATAGACCCATTAAAATTAACAGAATCATACCCTAGTGATGCTATTCGCTATTATCTTATCAAAGAAATACCTCTTGGAGAGGATGGTAATTTTTCTGAAGAGGCGCTTAAGGCAAGACTGAATAATGAACTGGCTAATGATCTGGGAAACTTGGTAAGCAGAGTTTTGAGTTTATCTGAAAGAAGAGCTAAAGAAATTAAAAAAAGAACTGTGAATAAACAACTTTCTTCAAGCCTTGATTTAAAAAAAATCTCAAAATTTATTGCTGAATTCAGCCTACATGAGGCATTATCCGAAATTATGAGTATTGCCAAGGGGTGCAACAGATACATAAATCAGGAGAAGGTGTGGGAGAAAAATGGAGAAGAATTAGAAAAAGACATTTATAATTTATTGGAATCTGTGCGCATTATTTCTATTTTATTATCTCCTTTTATTCCCGATACAAGCAAAAAGATTAGTGAGCAGCTTGGAATTAAATTGGGAAATATTAAAAATTGCAAATTTGGCATAATTAAATCTTATAAAACAAAGAAAGAAGGAATACTTTTTAATAAAATTTTATAGGAGGAACAAAATGGAAAAGTCAATTAAATATGAACCAGATTACACTTTGAACAGCAAAATAATTAAAATTGTAAAGGAAGCTAGAATTTTTGGGGATAGCTACCATGAAATGTATTCTAGATTAGAAAGAGAATAGGAGGAATAAAATGGAAGTTAG
>JBBSXG010000016.1:0-1130 GCA_038045885.1 Nanobdellota archaeon | reverse complement strand
AATCAATATTAAAGTTAATATAGTATAACTTACTACCAAAGATAAAACTAAAATATTTAATTTCTTTTTCTTATATTGAATTCCTAATAATATCAAAATAATTATTAAAAATAAAACCAGATTATAAATTCCTTCATAAGAAACTTGCTCTTCAGGTTCTTTTTCCTCATAATTCTCAATGCCAAGTTCTTCAATAGTAATATTAGTTCTATCAGACTCAGTTATAATATCAGCAAAATATAAAATAGTTTCATTTACTTTTCTTCCTGTTTCACCTTCTATTACTTGAACTCCTATTCCAGAAATAGTTGTAGTGCTAGAGCTTGTGCTTGTACTAGTAGTCGTTATAATTAAACCAAGTATACTAGTGCTTGAACTGCTAGTGCTAGTACTTGTAGTAGTAGTTGAACTTGTGCTTGTACTAGTAATAGTCTCTGTAATGCATATATACGGTAGCATACATCCATTTTCATCTAAACCGCCAGAAATTATTTTTCCATACTTGCACCAATTAGGGTCTTTAGGCTTTACATCAAGGCATTTAATGCATTGATCAGGATATTGACAACCATTTATGTCTTTCTTCCCTGGAATTAATTTACCATCTTTGCACCAATTTTCTTTATGTATTTCTAAAGGAGGGCATATAACAGGAGGTTCTATTTTCTTTAAGTCATTTATTACTTGTTCTCTCTCATCTAAAATTTCCTTTATTTTATTATTTAGCTCTTTTCCCGAGGCTTTTTCTAAAAGGCTCTTTTCTTCATTTAATTCCTTAATTTTATAGTTCAATAAAACTTTATCTTTTATTTCTTTCCGAAGTTTCTTTTCTAAAGAAAGCTCTTCTTCATTAATCTGCTTTATTCTTCTGTTATATTCTTGTTTTGCTTTTTTTATTTCATCATTAGTTATTTTATTTATTTCTTTTATTATTGCCTTATTTACTAGTTCTTTATTTCCAATAACTTTAACATCAAAACTTGGTTTTTCTAGATTAATTATAAATATAAAATCCTCAATTGGTATAAATAAAGTATTACCAAATCTTATAACCTGTAAATTATTAACTTTGCTAGGATAAGCTTCAACTTTTATTTTCTCTTCTAGTGTTTTTAATATTGTTTTTTCTT
>JBBSXG010000015.1:0-4767 GCA_038045885.1 Nanobdellota archaeon | reverse complement strand
CATCCGACATTTAAACTATTATCCATGAAATTTAGATGTTTATACTTATTAAATACATTACTAGCCTAAATCAAATATTTTAAAAACAATAGTTTGTTTGTACATGTATGGAAAATGTAGTAGTATTTTGTGCCCATAGCGATGATGAGCTTATTGGTGTTGGGGGAACAATATTAAAATATTCTAAAAAATATCGCATTATCAAAGTTATATTTTCATCTGGAGAGCTGTCTTCTCCTCATCTAAAACAGAGCCATATAATTGGAGAAAGAATAAAAGAATCTGAAAAGATAAGCAAAAAAATTGGCATCAAGGAGAACATTTATTTTCATCTCATGGATCAAAAATTAAGCAAGTTCTCTGATGATGAGGGAGTTATAAATAAAACAAAAGAAGTTATTGAGAAATATAAACCTGTAAAAATATTTACGCTGACTTCAATAGATCCTCATACAGATCACAGGGCTGTAAACAAAATTGTGATGAATGTCCTGAAGGAGTTAAAATACAATGGAGAAATATATGGTTATGAAGTTTGGAACATAATCAAGCTGGATGAACCAATTGTTTATGAGGATATAACTACATTTATGAGAAAAAAAATTCAGCTTATGAAAGAATTTAAGACGCAGTGGTTTTATATTTATACTTTATTGATTCCAACTTACATAAGAGCCCTTTTGAATGGAAGAAAAATAAAAGTTAAATATGCTGAGAGGTTTTTCAAGCTGCAATAATTGATTTATTTTTTAAATATGTTATTATTATGAAAGGATAATTTTATAAATAATTTGTATACCTTACTTACATGAATAAGGAACAAAGGTTGAAATTAGATGAGGTAATAGGTTCTATAAAAACAATAGAATTAACTGGTAAAACTTCTCCTATAAAAATTTTTGATATTGAGGGAACAAGAGGAGGTTATATGACAACTCCATGGGACATAACAAATACTTTTCATATATTTTATCTTTTAAACAGAAAAAATTTAACTCCTGCCAGTCTTTATAATCTTGCTCAAGGAATTCTTGGAAGTAAAATTAAGGAATTTGATGAAAAAAAAATGTTAAATTTATTTCTTCTTATAACTGAAAATTCTTTAAGTTATATGTATAATCTTGCTTTAGAAAATGGACTTGGAATTAGGAATACTAATGGTTATACAAGGGAAGGATGGTATTACGATAAAGAAAGAATTTTATTTTTAAGAGATTCTCCAATAGTATCGTCATTAAGTAATTTAGAAAAAGCATTGAAAAAGCATAGTAGATATGCAAGTTTCTCTTTTAATCACGAACAGTCCCCTGTTCCAAAAAAGGAAGAATTTGAGATAATGAAAGAATCAGAATTTTATGTTAATTCTGAAGAAAAAGATGAAATAATCTCTAGATTGGATAGTGAAAATGCCATTTCAATAAAAAGAAGAAAAAAAATTAGTTGTTTTATGTGGCCTGATGGAGTAGAAGGGTTTTCAATTCCAACAAACAGGTTTGGTGAAGATGATTTTACTATATTTGCATTTAAAGAATTAGCATCAGAATTTGGAGATTTCTTAAAAGATAAAGATGGCTTAGAAAATATTTATGTTAAGTTGGAAAATAAAGATTACATTGATAACCAAAACAATCCTTTTTTAATACAAAACACTTTACAGGGAAGGTATCTTGTAGGCAATCATCCTGTTAGGTTAAAAACTTTTTTTAATCTTTCAGGAAATACTAGATTTTTGTTAAGATTTTGTTCTCAGAACTTTATTGGTTCTATATTTAATCAAGATAATTAGCAAAATTTAGGTGTATAAAACATCAGTATTATAAATTAATAAAGATTATACTTATAGATGAAATATCTTTTTATAATCACTGGGATTGCATACGGCCATCTGACACGAGAGGAAGCTATTATCAATAAAATAAAAGAGCTTGACAAGAAAGCAGAAATTATTATAGCTGGCTATGAGACATCTTACAAACATTTCAGAGATGATTACCAGATATTAAAACTAAATTCAATAACATTCCCAAATTTAGGATTTAAGCTAAGAGTAACAAAATTGATCTATAAAAATTATAATTTCATCTTTTACTCAATAAAAAATATTGTTCTAATTAATAGATTCATCCATGAGTTTAAGCCTGATTTTGTAATATCTGACTGGGAGCCTTTTGCATTGTTTGTCAAAAATTCGTATTTAATATGGAATTACAAACCAAAATATTCAAAAGCTAACAATCTGTCTTTAATAATTCAGAAAGTATTTTTGAATGCTGGATATTTTACTGCGAGAGTTCTCAGAAAAAAAATAATTATTCCGTCATTGATAAAAGAAAATAACATAAAAAATTATATTTATACTGGACTGATACTAAGAAGTATTCCTGACAAAATCAAATCTTTTGAAAAATATAAAGATTTTATAATTGTTATGATTGGTGGTTCAAAATACGGTCTTGAGATGGCAAGAAAAATAAAAAATATTTCCAGCGGATTTAATGAGAAATTTATATTCTTTGGTTATAAGTGCAAGAGCAAGAACTGTATTGGCTACAAGGAGTTTAAAGATGATTATTTAAGCTACTTAAGATCATGCAAAGCTGTAATAAGCCTGGGAGGATATTCTGGAATTTCAGAATCAGTCTTTTTCAGGAAACCCAATCTAGCATTTCCCATAAAAAATCATCTTGAGCAATATACTTCTGTTGAAGAATTCAAGGATTATATAGAAATAGGAGATATAGAAAGCTCCAAGGAAGAACTTGAGGTTAAATTAAAGAAATTTTTGATTAATCTTGGGAACATGAAAAAAAAATTAAATACTTTAAGACTGAGCAATGGTGCTGATGAAATTGCCAAGTTTGTTTATGAAAAAGCTAAACTATCTCCATATAAAATACCATGATAAACATGCAGTTATAACTCCAACAACATATCCTAAAGGTATGATCTTCTTTCCATTTATTTTTATCCAGGGGTAATAATCAGAAAATTTAGTGTATAATTCCTTTAATTTTACTACAGGATTAACCACATACCACATGAAATCTTCAATTACCATTCCTGAAGAATATGCGCTAATAATTATTCCAAACAATCTAAAGTCCCAACCATATATTACAAAAGGAATGGTCAATAAAATGGGATACATAACACAGTAAAGATAAAAATGATATCTTGGAAAAGTGTATTTTCCGAATTTCATGGTCCATCCAAATTTATGCTTGTTCCATGCATCCCTTCCCTCAACAGAAGATTCCCAAAAAGAATGTGATATCATGGCAATATAAATCCATATAAAAATAAGCAAAACATTCATATGTGAGAAAAGCTTTTTTATTTTATAAAACTTTCTTTGATTAGCTATATCTGAACATTGAATAGTGATTTAAGCAATATTCCTATGCCAAAGCTTATTGCAGCTATTGTTAATGAGATTATTGCCATCTCCAAAAATCTTTTCCAGAATTTCAGGCTTTTTGCTGTCGTTATGTAAAATGTGTATCCAAATATTATTAATACTGCTATTGCAAGCATCATTCCAAGGGATAAATACACATTATCCAGCAATAGATAGGGAAGTATCAACAGTGCAACTGTGAATATGTATGCTAATCCTGTATACAATGCAGATTTACTTGGATTTTTATCCTTGTCTTCCTTTGAGGAAAGGTATCCTGATGCTGCCATCGACATTGAAGCTGAGATTCCAACAACAGATCCTGTAAGTGCAATGATTCTTGTATCCTGTAGTGCGAATGTTAATCCAGTAAGGGCTCCTGTCAGTTCAACCAGGGCATCATTCAATCCTAAAACAATAGAGCTTGCATATTCTATTCTATCTTCAGAAATCATTTTCACAAGATCTTTTTCATGTCTTTGCTCATCCTCTATCATTGAATTAAATACTTGAAACTTTTTTATTTCAGAATAATCCTTAAATGCTGTCTTTTCTTTTCCTTCCATTATCCCGAGGCTGAACAGCAATCCAAAGATTTTGGACAAAAAAAAGTACCAATGAACTTTGAAATAATTTGGCTTTACATCTTTTTTAGTTATCTTTTTCCATAAATTATAATGTTTTAATTCATCATCTGCAATTTTCTTCAGAATTTTTTTGTTGTTCTTGTTTTCTATTTTTTTTAATATATTCAGGTAAACTTTGTGCTCAGTAATTTCATTTCTTTGAAATTTTAGGGCCAAATGAAGTATTTTTTTATCCATCAAAAATCACGAGCTTTTGTTATTTATATAATTTGTTAATTTTTCATATGGAAAAGTTTTTAAACAAAACAATAGTGTAAAAAAACGATTAATTAAAAAAATGGTTAATGGCAATAACAGTAATGGAAAACGAGTTAGTATATCTATAGGTCCTGTATCTAGTCTTGAGGAATATGTTAGACCGGACTGGTGGAATAAAGGTGTTTTTAACTCTAATTATTTAAAAACTGATGGAGATGTGATTGATGATCCTAATATTACTAGGCAGGAAATTGATTATTTTTTAAGCATATTAAACCCCTCATTAGATGATAAAATTCTGGATTTATGCTGTGGGCAGGGCAGGCATTCTCTTGAGCTAAATCGAAGAGGATATAAGAATATAGAAGGTTTAGACAGGTCGCATTATTTAATTCAAAGAGCAAAAAATACTGCCAAAAAAGATGGGTTGAATATCAAGTTTAGAGAAGGAGATGCCAGAAAATTAATTGGTTACCAGCCAGATGATTTTGACATTGTAATGATTCTTGGAAATAGTTTTGGATA
>JBBSXG010000014.1:0-1283 GCA_038045885.1 Nanobdellota archaeon | reverse complement strand
TAGATAGATTTATAATTGTTAATTCTTTAAGGTTATTATGGGTTGGAAAGATTGGCCGAGCTGGTTGAAGGGTGGAGTTATATTAGCTCTGATTGATTTTGTTATTCTTTTAATACCCATAATAAAGTATCTTGGAGACCCGAATTATTATGGTGAATCTCTTGCCTTTTTTCTTATTTTTACAAATCCTCTTTCTTTTATGTTATCCGATTTATTTGAAATTAATTTAATGAAATTTTTAGGTCTTTTGGGATATGCGCTTTTTGGAATTATCTTTTATTTTATCATTGGCGCTCTCATCGGCTGGATTGTTGGAAAGATAAGAAATAGATAAGATAAATTAAATTTTCTTTTTGGGATTTTTAAGGATCTATGTTTAAATCGAAACATTTATATAATTATTATACTTATAAATTATACAATGGCGATTGAAGTGAAAACAAAAAGATGGGGAAATTCGATAGGTGTAGTTATACCTAGCGAAACAATAGAAAGACTAAATATAAAGCCAGAGGAAGAAATAATAATAGAAATTGAGAAAAAGAATAACGTATTGAAAGAGATGTTCGGGAAAGCAAAATTCAAAAAATCTGCTAAAAAAATGATAGAGGATTTTAGAATGGATATAGAAAGCAAATGGTTGAAATAAAAAGATGCTTAGATACTTATGCATTGATGGAAATATACCTTGGCAATGAGAAATTTGCTGAATATCTAAATGTAGATTTTGTTATTAATGACTTAACACTTGCTGAATTTTATGGTGTTCTTTTAAAAGAATATGGGGAGGGGGAAGCAGAGTTATGGTTTAAGAAATTAGAAAGGTATTCTCTGCCAATAATTAAAGAAATTTTAATTGAAGCCATTAAATTCCGATATGAACACAGAAAACAAGATATTTCATTTTTTGATTCTGTTGGATATATTTTCTCGATTAATAATGGTTATCATTTTGTAACAGGCGATAAAGAATTTAAGGGTTTGCCTAATGTTGAATTTAAAACGAAATAATTTTAATATTTCTCAACTCTCAAATCACCTTTGTCTTCTGGAGAATTCATTTATATAATTTTCTATTATAGACTCTCCTTGGCTGGATTGTGGGGAAAATTAAAAATAAATAATTTATTCCCTCTTTTTCTTAATATTTGAAATGAATGCTTTTTGGATTTACTTTCTACAAAGCCGGTTATTGACAACATTTTTAAATCCTGAAGTCATGTAGATATTATTATGGCACAAGAAACAATATTACAGAACTGGGTGCTTACTCAGTTTGTTCT
>JBBSXG010000013.1:0-31450 GCA_038045885.1 Nanobdellota archaeon | reverse complement strand
ACCCTTAATTTAGGATTTTTACCATAACCCTCATTTATTAAATTTTTATAACCTTCTTGCATCTTTTTGAATGCACCAACTTGATTGACCTTATAATCTTGTAATTCTGGAATTAATGTATCTCCTTTTGTACAAAGTCCTACTTCATTCTCAGCAAATTTTTTAGCAATCTTAGGAGTAATTAATGCTACATCATCAAATGTTAATAGCTTAGGACTTTTGTTAGAACCTTTATAAATATCTTTTATCATCTCAACAACTTTGAAGAAATGTTCTCCTCTTTTATTTTGCTTTCCTAACTTATCATCCTTATAAACTAAAGGCTCTCCTCCTGTAAGAACAAATAAATTAACTCCTAAATCGTAAGCTTCTTTAGTAATCGATTCTAATAGGCTAAAAGGAATATGTTCTTTTTGTAATGGACTCGAAGCAGCAAAACACCAAGTACATTCAAAATTGCAGCCTTTTGTTAGCATATAATCTAAAGAAGTCAGTTTAATTCCCTCATTTATCATCTTAATTAGTTTATTCGGAGAAATTCCCCCCATCCCAGGATGCAAGTCAACAACAGAACCTCTTAATTTCTTAATGCCGTCAATGTCTTCTTGCAGTAATTCATAAACTTTTTCTCCGGATTTCGGTGTTTGTAAAGGGCTGGTAAATATTGGCTCATTTCTAAATAAATCAGGATTTAGTAACTTTTCTAGAGTCTCTGTAATTGGTACTTTGTTTTTCACAGGACTACAATCAACCTTTAAATTTTTATCGTTGACCATAATTTAATATTAATCAGTATTATTTATAAATCTTTATAAATCTCATAAATTGGAGAAACTTTATGAAAACTTCAATGTATGAAAATAAAAGTTATACTGAGCATTTTCAGAAACTTGGGCATAATTTGAAGATATTAGATGAGAAATCTAGGTCAATTAAAACAAACAAAATTTTGTCTGTAATAAAAGATTATTGCATTAAAAACAATAAGGATTTTAAAATTTTTACCTGTTTAGATATTGGATGTAGTGCTGGATTAATAACTAATTACATTTCAAAAAACTTTAAAAAAACTATAGGCATCGATACAGATGAAAGTGCAATTAAATCTGCAAAAAATTTATCTAATAAAAATTTAACTTTTGTTAAAGCCTCAGCATTAAAAATTCCATTTAAAGATAATTCTTTTGATTTAGTTATATGCAATCATATATATGAACATGTTCCCAATGCTCAAAAGATGTTTAATGAGATTTATAGAGTGCTAAAACAAGACGGAATATGTTATTTATCAGCTGGAAATAAATATAATATTATTGAGGGCCATTATAAACTACCCTTTTTATCATGGTTACCTCAATCACTAGCTAATTTATATCTAATCATTACAGGAAGAGGTAAAATATACGAGGAAAAGCATTTTTCATACTTTAAAGTTAAAAGAATGTTAAGAAAATTTGAAATAAATGATTATACTTTGAAAATAATAAAAAACCTGGAAAAATATTCTTTAACAGATATCTCGAAAAAAGGATCTTTTATTTTAAAACTACCTTTATTTATATTCAAAATTTTATACCTATTCATTCCAACTTACATTTTTATACTAAAGAAATGATTTATAAATTTATTTTTTAATTAAAACTTATGAAAAACTTACTTGTTTTGAGTACAGCATATCCTCGTTATAAAGGGGATTTTTACGCAATCTTTGTAAAAGAACTAATCGAAAATCTAAAAAATGTTAAGGTTACAATATTGGCTCCAGATGATTCATTAGTAAGGAATGATGAAAATAACGTTAAAAGATTTCACTATTTTTATCCTTTAAACTTACAAAAGTTAGCTTATGCATTATTACCAAATTTAAGAAAAAATCCTTTACTAATTTTTCAACTGCCACTTTTTTTAATATTTTTTTTAATTTCAACAATAAATTTAATTAAAAAAAGTAAATTTGATTTTATTAATTCACAATGGTTAATTCCTTCAGGATTAATTGGGGCTTTATGCAAAAAATTATTTAAAATAAAACATATTCTAACAACCCATGGGAGTGACTTAGAAACCTTAAATAAACTTCCATTTAGAAAACAAATAGCAAATTTTATCTTTAAAAATTCAGATAATATTTTCTTTGTAAGTTCTTATAGCAAGAATCTTTTTAAAAATTTAATTAAACATGAGTATAAAAAACAACTGGATAAAAAATCTTTTATTTTACCTATGGGGGTTTATACTAATAAATTAAGAAGTAAAAATAATCTTTCTAAAATAAAAAAAATTTATGATATAAAAACAGATAAAAATATAATTTACATTGGAAGACTTGAGGGAAAAAAAGGCTTAACTTATTTGATAGATTCGATGCCAGAAGTTTTGAAAAAATTTAATGTAACTGTATTTATTCTAGGAGAAGGTCCTGGTAAAGAGGAATTCATGAATAGAGTAAAAAAATTAAATTTAAATAATAACATAAAATTTTTAGGATCAACTTTTGGACAAAAAAAATTAGATTTTTTTAAAATTGCTGATATATTTGTTAACCCAAGTTTAGATGAAGGTCTGCCTGTTACTATATTAGAAGCTATCTCTAATGGAAAAGCTATAATTGCTACAGATGTTGGAGGAGTTTCCGATATCATAAGAAATAATGGTAATGGCATTTTAATAAAACCAAGAAATAAAAATGAGATTTCAAATGCAATCATTGAATTGTTTAGTAATCCTAAATTTATGAAAAAATTATCAATAAATGCCCTCAAAACAAGCAAAAGATATGATTGGGAGATTATATCAAAAAAATACAACTTTATTTTTAATAAATAGCTTTTTAAGTTTTTCTTATGAGTATTAATAAAATGTATAAAAATAAGAAGATATCTTTAGTGATTCCCGCGTATAATGAAGAGAAATTAATAATTCCTACTCTAAAAAATGTTCCAAGATTAGTAGATAGAATTTATGTTGTAGATGATGCTAGTAAGGATAATATGTTTAATGTTCTACGTGTATTACAAAAAAAAGATAAGAGAATTAAAATAATTAAACATCATAAAAATCAGGGTCCAGGAATAGGAATTATTAATGGCTATAAGAAATCTTCTGAAGAAGGTTATGATATCGCGGTGGTTATAGGGGGGGATAATCAGATGGACTTATCAGAAGTTACAAAATTTCTTAACCCAATTATAACCAACGAAGCAGATTATGTCAAAGGCAATAGATTTATGCTCGGTGGCAATGCTTATCATGACATGCCTCTAAAACGTTTTATCGGAAATTCATTTTTAACATTTTTAACCAAATTTGCTTCTGGTTATTGGAAATTATTTGATACTCAAGATGGTTATACTGCAATAAGCAAGGAAATGATTGATAAGGTAGACTGGGGTAAAGCAAAAGTAGGTTATGGTTATGTTTCTGATTTTTTAATACTATTAAATGTTTATAATTCTAGAATTAAAGATGTCCCCAGAAAAGCGATATACTTACCCGGCGAGAGACAATCCCAGATTAAAATATTTAGATATATTTTAAAAGTTGGTCCAAGAATAATTAAGAAATTCTTTTGGAGATTAAATCATAAATATTTCTTTCAAGATTTTCACCCTTTATTATTTATGTATTATTTTGGCATATTATTCTTGACAATTGGAACAATATTCGCAATAAAGATTTTTATCAATGGACTAACCGGAAATGTATCTGCTAACCAAGCTATTTTTGCAAGTCTATTACTAATCTCTGGACTGCAATTTTTCTTGTTTGCAGTATTTTTTGATATGGAAAATAATAAACATTTATGTGTCTAATTTATAGAATTCTTTTATTTTATTAGAAACATAATTAATTTGTTCTTCGGTCATTTCTGGATATAAAGGCAATGATAATATCTCATTAGCTAATTTTTCAGCTACTGGGAAATCTCCTTTATTATGGCCAAGATTTTTGTATGCTGGCTGTAAATGTAATGGAATAGGATAATGCACTCCTGTTTCAACTCCATTTTGTTTTAAATATTCTTGTAATCTTTCCCTGTCTTTAACCCTGACAACATACATATAATAACAATGTTTTCCATTTTCTTTAGGGGTTATAACATAATCTTTTAATAAAACATTATATTTATGTGCTAAAATTATTCTTTTTTCTATCCATTCTTTTAAATATTTCAATTTCACATTTAAAATTGCGGCTTGCAAAGAATGTATCCTATAATTATACCCTTCGATTAAATGCTCATATTTTGTATGCCTTCCATGATTTCTTAAAAGTCTAATTTTTTCTGCAATTTCTTCATTATTTGTTACAACACTTCCTGCATCACCAAATGCTCCTAAGACTTTTGCCGGAAACATGCTAAATGTAGATACTTCTCCAAAATTTCCAACTTTGATTTTATTATACTCTGCACCGTGAGCTTGAGCACAGTCTTCTATTATCTTCAAATCATATTCTTGGGCTATTTCTAAAATTTCTTTCATTTTACATGGATTTCCATACAAATGTACAGGAATAATTGTCTTAGTTTTTTCAGTAATCTTATCTAAGATTAATCTTGGATTTATATTATAACTATCTTCTTCAACATCAACAAAAACTGGAGTAGCATTACAATAAGAAACAGCTTCTGAGGTTGCAATAAAGGTATTTACTGGAATTATTACCTCATCTCCTTCTTTTATTCCTGCAGCGATCAAGGCTAAATGCAGAGCAAAAGTTCCATTCCCAACCCCTATAGAATATTTTGCATTAATGAAATCAGCAAATTTTTTATCAAAATCTTCAACTTCTTTTCCCATTATAAAACTAGAATTATCAATAACTCTTTGAATAGCAGAATCTATTTCTTGCTTTATGCTTAAATAATTCGCTTTCAAATCAACTAATGGAATCTTCATAATGTTGAACGAGAAAAAATATTTATAAACCTATTGTCTATCAGAATCAACTAAGTAAGCTTGACTACCATCCGGGTTTTTTAATTCTCTAATGTCTCCTTTAATAACCGCGGGGCGCCCATATACAACAGCATATTCTGAGACATTTTTACTTACTAAAGAACCTGCCCCAACTAAAGAATACCTTCCTACTTCAATTCCTGGCATTAAAATAGATCCCGCCGAGATTATCGCTCCTTTTCTAATTGTTACAGGACTAATAAGTGGTTTTTCTCCAGGTCTATAAGGATATTTGGTATTAAGAATGTAGACTCCAGGATTAATTCTTACGTCTTCTTCTATTAATGTCCCTTCATAAATATGGCAATCAGAATGAAATTTAGAATTATTTCCGATTATTACATTAAATGCTACTTCTCCAAAAGTTCCTAGAGATACATTATCTCCAATATTATTATTCTCTCTTATTAAAACATGATGTCCTGTTTGAAAATTATTTCCTATCTTGTTTCCAGCATATATTATTGAATTATCTCTAATTATTGAATTATCTCCAATTATTGTTTCTAATTCTCCATCTTTTTTACCTAATGAAGGTTTGCCAATTATTACAAAATCTCCAATCTCAACATTTTTTCCTAAAATTACATTTTTGTAAATTTTTTCCATATTATATTGCCTTTTTATTTCCACTTAAAGGAGGATGCTCATTAATTTTAAAATCATATTCATCCTCTTTTAAAGGGAGTCTAACTTCTTTATTCTTTATAGATGAAATATAAGCTGCTTGCATAACTTCTACAGAGTCTCTTCCTTGCAAACTATTTGTCGCAATTTCATCGTCGTCTAAGATTACACTAATCACATTTTCTATAACTTTATCGTGATTTGACATCGATCCTTTATAAGTTCCATAATCATTCGGAGGACTTCCTTTTTCTAATTCAGGTTTTTCAATCCCTTCAACATCCCAATAATCTAAAGTATTAATATATTCTCCGCCAATTTTTATGTTCCCCTTTGAGCCTATAACTGTCATCGAGCCTTCCATATTTTTATTGTGAGCACATGTTGTATATTGCAATGATCCAACACATCCATTCTCAAAGGTTAATATAATAAAACCAGTGTCTTCCGTTTCTATATATGGATGATTTATATTAGCCATCTTTGAGTATACCGATTTTACTTTTCCTCCAATCCATATCATCAAATCTAAAAAGTGTGAACATTGTGTCATTAAGGGACCTCCATCAAGATTCATTGTGCCTTTCCAAGAATCACTTTTGTAATAATCTTCGTTCCTAGTCCAAAGAACATTACAATTAATAATAGATATTTTGCCTAGTTTATTATTATAAACCATTTCTTTTAAAACTTTTATTGGGGGGTTATATCGATTTTGTTTTACTAAAAAGAATTTTTTATGACTTTGTTTTTCAGCTTCTACAATCTTATCCGCGTCATGTAAATTTAATGTCATTGGTTTTTCGCATAAAACATGTTTGTTATTGTTTAAACTTTTAACAGACATCTCAGCATGCAATCCACTTGGAGTACAGACATTTATAATATCAATATCTTGTTTTAACATATCTTCGAAATCATACATTGCTTTAGCACCATATTTTTTTGATAAATTATTTGCTCTTTCTTTAATTATATCACAGACAGCAACTAATTCTGCTCTATTATTATTATAAATATGCTCTGCGTGTCTTGTTCCAATTCTTCCGCATCCAACCACCCCAAATTTTATTTTTTCCATCTTTTTAAAGACAAAATAGCCCCCCACAATTAGTTTTTTATAGCTAGATAGCCTTAAATATCTTTTTAATTAACCTTGTATAAATAAATCCCATTTTCGCTTTTCTTTATTAAATCAAGGTTTAATTTATCGTCTCTTGTGATAACATAATTAATCCTCTCTAGATCATTGATGTTTCCTATAATTATCTCTCTATTTAACCAGTATCCTAATACTGTATAAGCAGAAATATCCGTCTTTATGTAAAGCATAGTTTGATTATCTTTTTTTAGAGAACCTCCATATCTGTCATCTATTAATATGACAGAAGATTTATCTTTATCATGCTCATTAAGCCATAAAGATAATTTAACTTGTGGGGTTTCATACCAAGATTTAGCATTATAAGATGATACACAGACATTAGTTATATTTAATAAAATTAAAAATAGTGCTAAGATTAAGAAAACTTTACTTAGCTTTAGTTTAACAAATAATTTTGATATCAAAATAAATAATATAATTAATAATAAAGGGATTATTATTAGACTAGCCAAGCTCACACTAGGTAAAACTGTATTATTTACATAAAATAAACTTTTTGAATAAAAAATATAATCTATGCCTTGTTTTATCAATCCAATCCAAGTTAAGGATGGATTGTTTGGTAAAAACAAAGATCTTGATATAAAATGTACTGAAGAAATTATTATGGCTAATAATAATGAGACATTTAAAATTTTTCTATTGTTATTATTTAAACTAGTTTTGTAATGAATTAGACCAATAAATCCTATAAGAATAATTAATGGGATCACAAAATCAATATATCTCCCTATTAATTTTCCAGAAAAAAATATCCAGTCGTTTATTTTATAAAAATAATTATCGGCTCTTAAATGATGATTAGCAGCAATTAACAAAGTCATAATTATACTTATAAAACTTAGAGATTTTAGTTTATTTAATTTATTATCTTTAGATTTATAAAATAAATAAAGTGGAAAAATAATTAATGATGATAAAATTAATGCTCCAGAATAAGTTGTTAGCCAAATAATAAGTGGATAAACAGAATGGAATATTGAATCTCTTAAAAAAGCATTACTTACTTCCCATGAATAAATATTTGCAGAATGAACTTGCGGGAGATTGCTAAAAACAATTAAATTTCGAATAAACCAGGGTAAATATATTGTAGCTGCAATTAGGGCTATTAAAATTAACTTATAATTGATTCTTTTTTTGAATAAATCTATGATAAATAAGATTCCTAGAGTTGCTAATAAAATTGCACCATGTAGTCTTGTTAATAATGCTAAACCAACAAATAACCCGGCCAGGATAACATCCAATTTTTTATTATAAATTAAACATCTATAAATGAAATAAATTGAGAATAGAAATAACGAGTAAAATAAATTTTCTGTTAGGATATAAGAATTATAACTGAATCCAAAAGGCAACAAAGCTACAATAAAGGTGAATATCCTAGAATTCTTTTCAGATAAAAACTCTTTTGCTAATAAGTATGCTGGAATTATAATCAATGAAGACAATAAGACATTGATTACTTTTATTGTAAAATAAACATAAATTGAGTTATTAAATATATGGGTTATTGAGATTAAAATGGGGTATAATGGTGGAAGTTGTACTCCTTTTATGTTATAAGCCTCAAAATTTTGGTCAAAGAAAAAACTTCGAGCCATTTTTAAGTATTGGTGATCGTCAGAAAAGGCAGTTGACATCGGTATAAATAATGCTAATAAAATCTTTACTAAAACCAAAATTACAAAAAATGTTATTAAAAATTTTGTACTGTTTTTCATAATATAAGAATTTTAAATAAGTTTAAAAGAGTTTTTATAGGATTTATTCGTATTTCGCAATATAATTGTATAAAAGTTTTGCTATTTCAATATGACCTTCTTTGTTAGGATGCCCACTATCCTTCATATATACCTTATTCATATCAATTATATAATCTTTAAAATTTATACAGTTTAAATCTAATTCTGAGCAAAAATCTAATAAAATATTAAGTCTTTTTTTGTAATCAATTTTAGGATCACTTGATTCTATGAAAGTAACTTTTGAAGTAAAGATTAGAACAATTAAATCCTTATTATTCTCAACCACTTTACTTTTTAGTTTGTTTAATTCTTCTTTAAACATCTCATTACAATTTTTAATTTCTTCTGATTCATCAACCGTATAAAATTGTTTTGAAGTTATTGCAGTTTCACCTAAATTAATAATATTTTTTGTTAACGGATACAAAAAGCGGAATGTATATGATCTTTTTAATGAATCTTTAATAAAACCAAATCCTTTTCTTTCATCTGCGACAAATTCTGCCCTATCAATTAAATTACAGCTTTCCTGAAAATCATTGCCCTCATATAAGACTAATATAACTAATTCATGCTTCAATTCTTTCGAATATTTATCATAAATCCAGTTATATTCCTTTAAGCCATAACCAGCAACTCCTAAATTATAGACATCTGTTCCTTTAGAAGACAAATCATTTTCTAATATCTGCGCAAATGTTTCATCTTGCTCTACACCATAACCAAAAGTTATAGAATCTCCTAATAAAATTATGCCATTTTCTGTAATATTAAACCCATTATCCCTAAAACCATAACTATTTGTTTTAATCATTGTATCAAATGTTATACATTTAAATCTTCCATTATAATTTGACTTCATGTAATGATATCCTTCATCTGATATCAAAAATGGGGCATCATTGTTTTTATCAACAATTGAACAACTTAGACCAAAATATCTCAAAATTACTTCTGTAAAAATTAAGAAGATTAGTAGAACAATGATTAGAAGAAAAATATTAATAATTAAGTTTCTCTTCTTTTTATTCCTTATATAAATTTTCATATTCTTTTGCTATACTAACAATATTAAAATTTTTTAAAACTGTTTTTCTACCGTGCTCTCCCATAATTCTTTTTAATTTTTTATTTCTCATAATTTCTAATAAAGCTTTAGAAATTTCTTTAAAGTCACCTTTTTTTACTTTCACTCCACATTTAAGTTTTAGAATTTCGTTCAATGGAGAGATGTCTGTTATTATTATTGGTTTTTTCATAGAAAGAGATTCTAATAATATCATGGGTATTTCTTGCTTCTCGTTCATATTTAAAGTGGGATATAAAACAATATCAGATATGCTAATCAAACTTTTAGTGTCATAAAAATTTTCTAGGAACATAAAATTATTTATGTTATTTTTATTTAGACTAGAAGTAATAAACTTCTTTTCCATAGAATCTTTATCTTTTTTTCTGTAAGAGAATATAAAAAACAATTTTTTAAATTCATTTAAATTTGATAGATTTAAAATCGACTTTAATACTATTCTTGTACCTCTTTTTGGATCAAGCTCTGAGGGTATTAAAACAACAAACTTATTTTTTAAATTAAATTTTTTTAACAAATAAATATCCTTATTATTTGGTTTAAAAAAATTTGTATCTATCCCAGAATTTATCTTTATTACATTTTTAAATCTTTTTTTAATTAAAATTTTCTTTGTGTGTTCCGATAAAACTACAATTTTATCCCCAAAAATTAAAAGATTAATAAAATTTTTATTATCTAGTGAAGTTGGAATTACCTGGATGCTTTTTTTGTTTTTTAATCTCAAAATAAATCTATTAAATAAAGAAGTTATTAACTTAGGGGTATACATGAATTGATAAATATTTGAATTATCCTTCTTTAATAATCTTATGAATAACCTAACTTTATCCAGATAGCCAATTTTACCTCCGGTTGAAGAAGAATAGATTTTTTCTATGGTTATATCTTTATTTATTTTTTCAAAGAAATTATTTTTTGTTAAAATGCTAATTTTATGGTTCTTTATATTTCTTGCTAGACCATAAGCCAAATTTTTCCCGCCTTCATCCCAAGGCTTTCCTAGCGGTCTTGTTACCATAAGTACATTCATTTTCGAGATAATTTTTGTAATGCCTGTAAAAGATATAGCAAGGTTTTTAAATGTTGTTTTGATAATTTCAAGAATAGAAAATTTTATTAAAATTTATAATATAAAGCCATGAAAAATAAAATATCTAACAATAGATTTGAAAGATCTTTAATCAAACATAGGAAATATGTAAGATTTATAAATTATTTTTTTAAGATAATTGGTGTAGTTCTAGTTTTCTTAGTATTACTAGAATTTTTTTCATTTTTAATAGTAACGGCATATGAATTTTATGGATATAATATTATAAACAAAGGAATCTCCGACAATAGAATAAGAATTGATGTTTATAATGACGCGGAATGGGCAGCACAATATTTTATAGAAGACAAAAATTCTAACAAAGCAGAATATTATCCATACTTAGAGCACCGTAGGATTCCAAATTTTAAAGGAGAGTACATAAACATAGATGAAAACTCAATTAGAAAAACTTTTTTTCAGTGCCCGGATGACAATCTAAAATCGATAAAGATTTTTGTTTTTGGGGGCTCAACTGTTTGGGGAACTGGAGCAAGGGACATTGGAACAATACCATCGTTTTTATCAAAATATCTATGTGAAAATGAGTTTAAAATTGAAATTACAAACTTCGGTGAAAGTGGTTACACTAGTACACATGATGTATTTAAACTTGAGTTGGAACTGAAAAAAGGAAATATTCCCGATATAGTAATTTTTTATGAAGGTGCTAATGATGTTTATTCATCTTATCAAAACCATGACGCAGGACTTCCACATAACCTTCAAAATAGAGTAGAGGATTTTAATTCAAGGAATAGCGTAAATCTCCAAAACTTGTTTCCAAATTTCAGAAGAATAATCAATGAATTCTTTGGTAAACAAACCTCATTTAGAGAATATTCAAATGAAAATCTTAATTTAGAGACTGCTAATGTTTATTTAGGTAATCTTAAAATAATTAAATCATTGGAAGAAGGTTATAACTTTAAATCATTTTTTTACTGGCAACCTACAATTTATACAAAAAAAGAATTATCTTATGATGAAGAAAATAAAATAGAACGTAATCTCATATTAGGCGATGATTATAAAGATGTTTCTGAATTAATAAAAACCTCAAATGAAATTAGAGATTTGACACAAGTATTTAACGATAAAGAAAACACTATTTTTATTGATTGGGTACATATATCTGAGGAAGGGAATTCTATTATCGCAAAAGAAATGTCAGATGATTTAACAAACTATCTCATAGAAAACAATATAAACTTAGCCTAGTCATAATTTTTATGATTAAAAAAGTTAAAATAGTAAGGAGAAAAAAAGATTTAATTATTGAAAGATTTTATCGTCCTATGACTGATTTCATCTTTAGCTTTTTAATAAAAACTAAAATAACTCCGAATAACATAACCACTTTAAGCATATTCTTTGGATTAATAAGTGGAATTTTCTTCGCCTTTGGTGATTGGCTGCACATAATCCTAGGTGCTGTTCTTTCTCAATTCTCGTTAATTTGTGATTTGTTAGATGGAGATTTAGCAAGAACAAGGAAACTTGGTTCAGAGTATGGCATGTGGTATGATATGATTGCTACTAAGTTGTTTAAATATTTTATATTCCTTGGAGCAACAATAGGTGTTTATAGAATTTCTAAAGATCCTTTAATATTAATCGTTGGTGTAGTTGCAATCTTTAATATTACTACAATTTCATTTATATCAAATTTTAGGTCATTTTTTAAATTCTTTAAAAGTCATACTGAGTTGCCTGAAGTAAAAAATTTTTATATTCCTTTTAGTTTTCTAACGGTAATTTTTTTAGACATAGGTGCTATCTTTAATAAAGTAGATTGGGTTTTATGGTTTTTTGCTATATTTGGAACTTTAGGATGGATTAAACAACTATATAGTGCATATAAATTAGGTTCGCTTAACAAATCTTAATTTTTTTAAATATTTCTTTAATTTTATAACATTTAATTCTTTTCTGAATTTAATTGTCACAAATAAACTTATCATATAAGTTAAAAGTAGTTTTAATATAAATGAGTTAAATACAACTGCAGAATTAACACCCATTATCCCAAATATAAATATCCCGGTTATTTCTCTTACACCAAGTCCTGATATTCCAAAAATTGGTGAGATCAAGAGTATTATAATCGAAAGTAAAGAGAATACAAAAAATAGTTCCATAAAATTTGTAGCCTGTCCAAAAGATAAAAACAAGAAAAAAAATAAAAAAGTTTCTAAAAATACTTTTAATATGGTAATTAATGCATTATAAAACAAATACTTTTTATTTTCTTTAATGTATAACCTTAAAGTTTTGTAAAGTCTTTTAAATAATAATAAATATTTTCTTAATATTTTGTGTTTAATGAATCTTAAAACTAATTTTGACCTGATAAAGATTATAAACAATGTTAAAATTAAGATTATGATAATAATGCTAGTAACAATCTTGGTAGAAAAAAATGTACCAAATTTTTTTATTATAAATATTACTCCAAATAATGCAAATATGGATTTTATGAAAAGACTTATTGTTTTATCTAAGAATAATGTAGTTGCAGACTGATTAAAATTTAGTTTTTGTTTTTTTAATAACGGAATCATTAATAAATCTGCAATTTTCCCGGGTATTATTGTAGCATAAACTAAACTAATAAAAGTGGCTTTTATAACATATTTTAGTGATATTTTTTTAAAACCAGAAGCTATAATCCAAGTGTTTAAGGCAGCCAAAATATAACTTAAGAATAATAAAATGAAGATTAATGGTAGATAATAAAGATCAAAGTTTTTTATGGTTTCAATCAGTTTGTCATAGCCTATTCCATAAATTATTAAAAGAAGGATTATAATACCAAGAGCCAGGAAAAACAATTTTGATTTGGCCATAAGAATATCATCTATTCTACATTTATAAAATTATTTAAATACATTTTTAAATGTTTCTAGTCTATTTTAAAAAATGGCGAAAAATTTTAACCAAGAAGAAACTGATAACTATTTTACTAATCGTGCAGGGGTTTTTTCTAATGTAGCATGCTGTAGGGATGATATCTTTTTAGATATTATACTTCCAAAATGTAAAGAAGAATTAGGGGATAAAATAAAACTTATTGATTTTGGATGTGGCGGAGGAAAACTTCTGGTAAAATTGAATGATATGGGAATTGATGCATATGGTATAGAAAGAAATGAAAATTTGTACAGTATGGCCAAAGAGAGGATGTTAAGAGCAGATCACGAAGAAAGCAGAATAATTAAAGGAGGAATTGAAGAATTACGTAAACTCGATCCTAAATCAATTGATGTTGTGTTGTTAATGGGAGTATTTCAATATTTATCTCCCGAGGATTATGAAGGAGTCTTTGGAGATATACATGATGTTTTAAGAGATGATGGTCACTTAGTCGGATCATTTCAAAATGCATTATTTGATTTTTTTAATCTTAACAGATATACGATGAATTTTTACAAAGAAAATTTTATTAAACCGTTGGGTGTTGATAAATTATTGGGGGAAGAAGTTTATAAAGATTTAGAAACTCTTATTACCAATCCGAATAAACCAGAGATTTCTTCGGTCTCCGCTATTGATAATGTTTATGTGAGAACTACTAATCCAATAACAATTGATAAAGAGCTAAAAGAAAAAAATTTTGAATTGATTGGGAAATATTTTTTTGATCTTTATTTTGTTCCGAGATTAATTGAAAAAAAATATGAAGCAGCCCTTACGCAATTTAAAAAAGAGTTTGAAGTAAAAAGATCAACAGAGTGGTTTGGCTACTTTATGGCAAATGCCTTTCTTACACATTCCGTAAAAATTTAAGTCTTTGTTTTTATTGTTTCATTAATAAGCTTGGCCATTCTTAAAGAGGCATTTCCATCGCTAATGTAATTATAATTAACAAATCTTTCCATATTTCTATCAAGACTATTTTGTAAAACTTCATTATGTAATAAATTTTTTAATAGCTTTCCTAAATCGCCTGGTTTCTTTGCATGTAAAGCGGCATTAAATTCTGTATAACCAACATTATCATTTGTATCAAAATTAGTATCCATTACTATAACTGGTCTTTTAAGCATCATTGCTTCTAAACCAATTGTTGATAGTCTAAGGATTATGGCGCTAGAAGCATTAATTGCACCATACAAATCTAAATCTTTAAGTATGATGCAATTTTTTATTCCTTGTTTTTTTGCTATCGCTTCTATTATAGCATCATCCATTACTTCCGATGGATGCTTTTTAATTATTAAAAAAACCTCATCTTGAACCTCTTTAATCCCTTTAAATAATTCTTCATATATACTCAAGTATTGCTTTTTTGTATAAGCAGACCATATAGAGCTTTCATACTTATTTTTATTATTATATCTCTCGGCAACATATAAAATTAATTTCTTGTTCAAAGGAATATTATGCCTTTTATATAACTCTTTTTTTTCAATAGGTTTATCGTTGTAATATCTATCAAACATTGGATGCCCCATGATAATTAATCTCTCCTTAAGAATTCTATATTTTTTAATCACTAGCTCTTTTTGACTTATTGAATGCATAGCCATAATCTTAGATGAAAATGGGATATATTGTGTTCCACTTCTAATTTTTTTTAGAGATAAAAACCCTTCAATCATAGTTATTGTTGGGATATTTAATTTATTAGCAGTTCTGACGACTGTTTTTTCAAATGCAATTACATCATTATGGGTAACAACAATATCTACTTTCTCTTTAATCTTTTTCATTATTTCGATATATTTTATTAAATCGATAAAATCTTTAAAGAAAATTTCTTTTAAGTTTGGTTCTAATATATCAAATAAATTTAGTTTATACTTCAAACTCTCTCTTAACTTTTTATTTAATTTAATTTTGCCCCATTTATTTATAAGATTTATTCTTTCACTTTTAATTTTGCTTTCTATATCTTTATCATAAAATTCTTTAAAAGTTATATAACAATCACAGTTTTTAGTAAACAGCCCCCGGCCAATATTTTCTCCAGCTCTTATTACCATATTATTTGGATTTTCTTTTAATTTTTTAAATAATGGCAATAATTGCCGTAAATTTCCTAAAACTAATATCCCTTTTTTTGTTTTGTTTTTCTTTATATAAATTTTAAATAAATAATTCTGAAATTTTGCTATTATCTTATAAGAAAAATTCTTTAATTTTAGGTTTATTGATTTTTTATTTGATTTCCTGAAAAAAAAACAGTTTAATTTTATATCTTTTGAAATTTCTTTTAATAATTTTATATCTTCTTCATACTCTGTAATTATAAAAATTTCTTTAGGTTTTTCTTCTTTAATAAACTTAGTTAATATTTCTATTTTTAATAATATTGGCCATATCTTAAGGAATTTATTCTCTACTAATTCTGATAGAACTAAATCATCATATTTCAAATCATCTTTAATAGAATTATGCCATGATTTAGCTAGTTTTCTAGCTGCTTGATCTATTTTAGATGCATATTCTGGTTTAAAGAGATCATCCAACAGGCTATATTTTAAGTTTTTTATGAAGAGATTGTTATTTAGATAAAGAATCTCTAGATTTTTTTTGTTTATTTTTTGCGATATCTTTCTAGCTTTATCAAAATTATCTTCTATGTTTAAGATCAATAGATTTTTCATAACAGTAAGGGTAGAGAAAGTTTCTTAAAGCTTATTTTCTAATAATTCATCTTTATTATCAATAACTTTATGCATGGCTCCAACAATATCATCCATGTCCCCAAAAGTTGCTGGGGGTCTTGCCATCAATGTTAAAATTATCTCTTTTTCATGCAACCTTTCGGTTACAGGACAAATTCCTTTATCATAACTTATGTGTTGTCCAAATTGCTTAAGTATAAAGTGTTTATTTTCGTGAAATATTGGGCTTAAATAAAGCGGTTTAACATAACCTGAACCAAAAGGAATTCCTTCTTCGTTCAAAGCCTTTACAAACAAATCTCTAGGAATTCCAGTTTTGTCTTCGTTGTATTTAAATGGTAAGATAAAGTAAACATTTTTTCCATTTTCGTCATTCAAACAAGGTTTAATTCCTGGAATCTCTCTCTTGATTCTAGAAGCCAAATGATTAACCAATTTAATTCTTTCATCATTAAACTTGTCCAGCTTCTTAAACTGTTCTACTCCAACAGCTGCATCTAATTCAGTCATCCTATAATTATATCCTAAGATGCTCGATCTGTAAGTCCTTGGCTGATTTACAATAACAGCTTCGCCATGATTTCTAATTAATTGTGCAATGTGTGCAATTTCATCATCATTTGTTATTAAAATCCCCCCTTCCCCGGATGTAACATTTTTCGTTTCAGTAAATGAAAATAACCCACAATCCCCGATGGTCCCAAGCAATTTATCCTTATATGTTCCGCCAGGGGATTGTGCACAATCCTCTATAACTTTTAAATTATATTTTTTGGAAATATTCATTATGCCGTTCATATCAGCCGGCCCGCCAAATAAATGTACAACAACAATTGCTTTTGTTTTATCTGTAATCCTCTCTTCTAATTTTTTTGGATCTATAGCAAAGTTATTTTCATCGATATCAGCAAATATAGGAATCGCGTTGCTCATTAAAGCACAAGTAGCACTGCACGACATTGAGTAAGGGGTGACTAGAATCTCTTCTAAAGGTTGGACTCCAACTGCTGGAACAGCAGCATGCAAACAGGCCGTAGCGGAATTCATTGCAACAGCGTATTTAGTGCCAAAATACTCCTTTGCTAACCCTTCAAATTCTTTAATTTTTTTCCCACCTAAAAAATATTGTCCTGGAGATGCTAAAAATGCAGATAATTCTCCTCTTTCAAGTACATCCAATGCAGCTTTCTTTTCCTCTTCTCCAATTATAGGATGTTTAGGAAAAGGTTTATTCCTATATTTTTCTCCACCGTTGATTGCTAATTTTGCCATTTTATTTTTTTAATTCATAGGTATTATATTATCTCTTGAATATGAGCTCGGAAATTTACCGTCTTTTGTAAAAGAGGTTTCTCGTGGAATTACTATACGAGTTCTGTTTTCTAATGGAAGTTTTACTGGTTTATTAATAAAATCAGATTCGTAAAATGCCATGGCAATCTCTAAAGCAGCCAATCCATCTTCCCCGTTAGAAATTGGTTTCTTGCCTGTTTCAATTGACTCAATAATCTCGTTTATAGCATTGACAAGAGGCATCCTCTCTCGAGTAATAGGCACTTCAGGAAACTCCATATTTTTTAATTCCATAACCCCAGCTTGCGTTGGGCTATGCTCTGAAATACCCAAGCCAAAACTTTTGTCTCCTCTAATCATTCCACCAATCCTTACAGAACCTTTATATCCAAATAAATTCATTTGAAACAAAACATAATCTCTAAAATCTACATCAACAAAAGCATGACTTCCATTTTTAAATTCCAATAACCCGAAGCCACTTGAATCGGTGCTTTCGTCTTTCCTAATTTTACCATAAACAGAGCTTACTTCTCCATTATAATACCTTAGTAAATCAAATAAATGGCTCCCCCCGTTTAATAACCCCGCTGAAGAATAAGAGGTTATAGTTGTTAATTTTCCGATGTCTCCATTATCAATAATTTCTTTTACTTTTCTCCATTGATCATCAAATCTTCTGGTATGATTAATGTAAAGTATAGTTCCTGTTTCATTACACTCATCTATCATCTCTTGAGCATCTTTTAAACTAGTTGAAATGGGTTTTTCGCAAAGTATTGCCTCAATTCCAGAATTAGCAGCTTCTATAACAATTTCTTTGTGCTCTTTTGCGTGAGTACTAACACTTAAGATATTTATTCGTTCATTTTTTAGCATTTTCTTATAATCTTTGTATAAATTATCTATCCCCCAAAGTTGGCGATACAAACTTAAACGATCTTCTCTAATATCACAAGCTGAAACGATTTTAACTTTATCTTCTAAAAACTTATAAGCTCCAGTATGTGTACGTGGCGAATTTTTATTTAATTTATCTGTTTCCAATAAATGACCCATTCTCCCCAATCCAACTATCGCAGCTTTATACATATTTTTCATCCCCAGTTAAATATTTTTGGTTTATCGTTATTAATTCAGGATTTTCTTTTAAATATTTTAAAACATTTTGTAATGAAACTTTTAAATCGTTAAAATGCTCGTAAATTTTTTTTATTAATGTAAGGTCTTCTGGTTGGTCCAAATCTAGTCTTATTTTAGGAGCTCTTAAAATTTCATCTGCTTCAACTGTTCCGATTCTATATTTTTCGAGATGATGGTAGATGTACCAAGTTACATTCTCTCTATTTTTAATATATTCTGAACTTCGAGGATCATTTGTTAGTCTATCTACTTCTTCTAATAATTTTGTTTGGAATACCTGAACACTAATACCTGTCGGATAGGTTATCTTTGGAATAAAATTTGAAACGTAGTCATAATCATTATTAAAATAATATTGAACTACTTTATCTATAACTCCTGAATCAATTAATGGATTATCTGAAATAAGTTCAACGATTACTTCGCCGTTGTATTTTTTGGCACCATTTAATACTTGATCAAGAACATCTTTTACGTTGGTTTTTACATTACCCCTATAAAAACTAATATTTTTATTAACACAAAGATCTACAATAACGTCATCTTTTGGGCTTGTAGTAGTTATAACAACAACATCTTCTAATAGATGTGAGTCTCTAGCCCTATCTACAATTATTTCTAATACGGGTTTACCGAGTATCGTTTTCATTACTTTGCCTGGAAATCTATTAGAATCCATATGTGCTTCAAGTGTTGCTATTATTTTTTTCATTTTAGTGCCTATTAAAATAATTCATTTAAAAAGATTTATAAAGGTTTTTGCGAAATGTGTCTATTCGCCAAAAAATTCTTAATCTCGTTATTTACCTCTTGAAGATTTTCCCAGTTTTTTACTAATACAAAGACACCTTTATCTTCACAAATTTTTAGTATTCTGTCATAATCTTTAATCTCTTTGTCTAAAATAACTATGTCGATAAACTCTTCCTGAAACATTTTTTTATAATCTTCATAGTATCTTAAATTTGAATTATTTTTGTTTTCAGCACTGCATATAGAAATGAATCTAAATCCTGCAAATTTATAATCCGAAATTTGATGATAACTTTTATTATTTATAATTTTAAAATTGTTTATAAAATCTCCCAACAAACCAATTTTATATAAAAATTTTTCTGTGTGGGTTATATCTTTATTGATTAATGATAGAGTTTTGTTTTCGTTAAGGAATTTTATAATGTCTAGCATGGAAATTTTAATTGAATTAAAATTTTCCAATATTTTTCTAACTAGCTGCAAATCTTTTTCTTCATCTATAGTTAAACGATAATAAGCATTTGACTCATCTTTCGGAATATAAATCCCAACTTTATAGATTTCCGGATTGTCTTCTATATAGGACAAACCAAGTTCACCTTCTTTATGGCCCTCTCTTGTCTTATTATAAACTTCTTCTAGTAATTTTGTTGGGCATAACCTAGCAAAATATCCGTCTGGGATGGTTTTTCTATTATTTAATGTGGTAATATAGTCAAAATTATTATTAAAATAAAATTCCAAAATAGAGTCTATTAATTTAGAATCCACTAAAGGACAATCAACACCTTGCTCGACAATTATATCTACATCGTACGCTTTAGCAGCGAATAACAATCTTTCTACTAAATCGTTTTCACTTCCTCTAAATACGTTTATATTATTTTTTTTGCAGTATTCTTCTATAATATCATCTTTTGGATTAGTAGTTGTAGCTATGATTATGCCATCTAATAATTTAGATTCTTTTATTCTCTCAACCAATATTTTAAGCAATGGCACTCCCATTATCTCTTTCATTACTTTATCCATAAATCTAGCAGAGTTCATCCTTGCTTGAATTATAGCATAGATTCTTTTTTCGTTTTTCATTTTAATTTATATTAAGTAAACCGTAAATTTCATTAACAACTCTTTCAGTTGCTTTGCCATCCAGTCTTAATTGTGATCTTTTTTGTTTTAATTCTTCCTTAAAACTATAATCATAAATCATTTTTTCTAATGTTGGTTTTAAATGTTCTTGATTATAAACTGGAACAATTAACCCAAGTTTGTTCATAAGTAATGTATCAGGTACCTTTAGATTTGGTTGTATACTTATTACATCTTTATCTAAATAAACTGATTCGATTAAAGACGTTGAAAACATTCCAGTAACTAAGTCTGAAACAATCATAATTTTTCTTGGATCATATCCTCTATTAAAGAAAACTTTATTTAGTTTTCCAGAAAATGCACTCCTCGTACTTTCTAAATCTTCTTTTGGATGTAATTTAACTAATAAACTTAAATTATTAATATCAAGTTCACATAAAGAAGATTCTAACATACTTAAAACATCTAACTCATTATAGCCTTTAGATATCTTATCCGTATTATTATCTATTACTTTTTTTAAGGCTTGTGAAAAAAATGTAATCAAATAGTCTTCATTACCCAAGCCTAGGTCCCTTCTAATGTTAGTCATATCATTTTTATTAAAACTGTTTTTTAAACTAATTAAATTATCAAAATAAGGGTTTCCTGTAATAATAAGTTTATTTCTATCAAAATTTAATTTAAGCATTTCCTCCAAAACAAAATTATCCATTATGCAAATAAAATCAGGCATATATTTGAATGGAATTTTAATTTTAGAATCACTAACAACTTTTAAATAATTTGTATATCCCCCCAAAATTGTAAAACTGTTTATATTTTTAGTTTTAGCACTATCTATAAAATATTTTTCTAACATTACTCCTTCGCTAAATCCTGTAAGAATAAGACTTGGCATTTCTTTATTTATAATATGATTTACAGAATCTTCAGTTACATCATTTAAACCATAATCATTAATGGTTTTATATCTAATTGATATAGATTCATAAATAGTCCTTGATGGTCCTTCACTCAAAACAACCGTCTCTAACTTTTTATCGTCATTCAGCCTTAATATGCAATTAGATAAATCATTTGCAACACCTGTATCATTACTCACAGCTAAAATTTTTTTCCTCATGTTACGAAGTATTAGTATAATTTTTCTAAATTAATTGGATCATCTTCTTTTAAATCAATCAAAGCCCTTTTACCAATAACCTCTTTTAAGAATTTGGGATATAAACCATCAGCATTTCTTTTGGCAGTTATCATATATGCTTCTATTACAGTATTTTTTGGAATATAAACATTAGCGACTAATTTTCTTCTACCAAATTCACGCGCAGGTATTTCATATTCTAATATTTCCCTTTTATACGAACCTAGAGATGATTCAGCAGATCTAACGTCTTTAACTAAATCAGAAAGTTCTTTCGGGTCTACTGAGAGAACATGATCGGGTGCTCCTCTAATTGTTTTATCAAATGTAAAATGTTTTTCAATAACTTTGGCACCAAACGCGGCTGCGATTATATCTGCCACATATCCTAGAGTATGATCCGAGAATCCTATAACATAATCTGGAAACTTATCTTTTAGCGTTTTAATGAAATTCAAGTTAGCATGAGCCATTGGAGCAGGATATTCAACAATGCAATGCATTAAACATATTTGTTCATTGCCCGTACTCTTAATGGTTTCAACACTTTCTAAAATTTCTTCAAGAAAACTCATTCCGGCAGATAAAATGATCGGTTTTTGTTTTTTGGCAACATATTCTAGAAGTGGCAAGTTTGTTAAATCTGTAGAAGCAATTTTATAAGCTGGAACATTTAATCTTTCTAATAGATCTGCACCCTCCTCGTAAAAAGGAGTTGATAAGAAAGTAATTTCGTTTTTATTGCAATGATCTTGGAGTGCTTTATACTCTTCAAATCCAAATGAATCTTGATTTTTATAAAGATCCAATTGTGTTTTGCCATGTCTTTGTTCTTCAGGAAGCCACCATTGCTCTGCAGTCTTAGTTACTAGTTTCTCAGCTTTAAATGTCTGGAACTTAATAGCATCTGCACCATTTCTTGCAGCTTCTTCTATTAATCTAAATCCTTGTTCTAATTTACCATCGTGATTACAACCTGCTTCTGCAATTATATAAACAGGATGATTTTCACCTACAAACTTATTTCCAATTTTAAACTCTTTCATGTTTGATCATAAAATTATAAAAAAATTTATAAAGTTGTGCTATTCTACTGTGCTAATTTAGATGTATGGAGCACATGGTTTTCTACCTGCATTTTATAATCTTTAATATCTTTAGATTCTACCCTATAAAACAAATCACTAACCCCCATATACTCGCTCATTTTTCTTAGAGTAAATAATGGATTAATGTTTTTAAACTGATTTATGTATGTTTTTAAAGAATCAACTTGATTTTGCGGAAGATAGAATCTATATTTTACGTTTTGTTTCATATCATGGCCATGCAAGCTTCCTTCATAGGCATTTTGCTTCCATCTCAAAATATCATAGCCAAACTCACCGAATTTTTCTGTTTCAACTTCAAATTCTTTACTTATATCTAAATTCTTGAAACTAATTCTAAACATATTTTCAAATTTAATCAATTCATCAACAGCTTTTTTATAATCAACCTTAACATCTTTTCTTGAGATCAAATCTTTGGCAACTTGTCCCATATAAAAATCAAATTCATCAGGGCATTCTAATAAAGTTTTAAATCCATATTTAAAATGTAATTTGTCAAAACTTCCATTTTGAATATCTTTAAAATTCTCTGGTTTACTGTAATGCTCTACAAGTTCTTCTCTTGTTAAAAACCACTCAGATTTAGATTCCTCGTCAAATTCTTTTACTAACTTAACTATTCTTTTTGGTGCTTTACTTAAATTTTCTGTGAATGTATTATAAAAGTCGATAGGGTTTACATGATGAGATAATCCATATTCTAATAATCCGCGATAATATTTATAATTCCAAGTGAAATTTACTAACCAATGTAATTTTCTAAAATAGAAGATGTCCTCTTCCGACATAGTATTATTAGATTTTACCATCTCTTCTACTTCAAACGCCTTAAATGGCTTACTATCAAGAGAATATTCACCAAATTGTATATCTATCAGTCTAAATTTTGTTTTGGTGCCATATTTTTCTAAATTGTCTGGTTCAGACATCTCAGAACCATTCAAAACACGACAATGGTAATTTAGCATCATTCCTGCACGCATGTCAAATAATTTTCTTAAAGCACCAAGGTAACTTTCTCTTGTTTCTTCAGGTAAACCATAAATCAATTCAGCATCTGAATCAATACCATTTTTGTTTAAATATGTAAGGAATTCCAGATAATCTTTTTGACTTATATTATCTCTTTTTACTGCTTCTAATGTTTTAGGGTTCATAGACTGTAATGAAGCATCAACGCTTACTAGATCACCTCCCAATATCTCTGCCATCTCAATGATTCTCTTTGATTTATTTTTTGCCCAAAATGTTGTGACTTTACGCGGATAACCGTGTTTATCTGAAAGTTCTCGAATTTTTCTCGCATAATCAAGGTCTTGTTCCATAATACCAAAATTTGCATTTGGAATACATAATATTTTTGTGTTTTTTGTTTTGTTAACCATATCCACAATATACTCCAATTCATTCATTACTCTATCCTTTGGAAAAACTTCCATCTTTTGGTATAATGCCTGGCCCCAATCACAAAAGGTACATGGATAAGGACAACCTCTATCTGTCTCTAAATTGGGAATTAATTTTTGTAAGAAAAATTCATCCATAACACCTGTTAAATAAGGTGAAGGTACTTCATCGAGGTTTCGCCATAATGGGGGATCTTTACCCCTAATTATTTTATCCAGACTTAACTTGTTATTAATAAATGCAAGACCATCTATCGGTGAACTCTTCATTTTTTTAATATCATGATCATTTTGTAAATAAGAATTTACCAAATTTAAAAATCCAAACTCGCCTTTAAGAAGAACATAAAAATCCAGATTTGGTTGGTTTCTTAAAAAATTTGTAAGAGATCTTGGGTCAATATTCTCCAATTCTTCATGAACATTTCGAGGATGTATATTTACATTTGGTCCACCTATGGCCGTAACTATATTTGGAAACCTATTTTTGAAATGATATATAAGTTTAGCGTCTAAATCTTCATTCCATGTGTAATTACTAAAAGCTACCATATTAGGTGGCTCATTTTCTACTGCTTCTATTAATTTATTTGGATATTTAAATAATCTAACATCTAAATTATCGCTATGAAATTTTTGAAGATAAGATTTGACATAACCAATGTTAATAGGAAACATAAATGGACCTCTGCCAACATAATTATGCACTAAATCAGCTAAGTAAATCTTTACTTTTCCATTTGAATCTGTTTTTGATTCCATTTTATTAATTTAATTAGTTATATTTTTAAATCTTTATTGTTTAAACTTTTAATTATAATCTCAGCGATTCTATCAACACCATAACCATCAACTAATTTTTGACCTTTTTCACTCATCTTTTTTCTCATCTCATAATTATTCATTAATTTTTTGATGTTATTTATCAAATCTAAATCTGTTAATTTATTTCCATCACCTAAATTGATTATTGCCCCGTATTTTTCAATTATTTTTGCTCTGTCTCTTTCCAAATTATTTTGGCACAATAAAATCGCAGGAATTCCCGCTGAAGCCAACTCAAAAGATGTGTGACCTCCGGAAGCTATAGCTATATCAGCTCTTCCAAAATCTTCCGCATTATATTCGACATCATATTTAATTGTGAATTTATCTTTGTCCAAATATTTTAATAAATCGTAAAGCTGCTGATGATTTCCAAATGAGGGTCCTAAAAAAATCGTGGCGTGAATATTGTTTATTTTATTCAAAACTTTAGCCACCTTTATTGTAAATCCTGAAGGATCACTTCCGCCAAAAGCGAGCAAAAAGTTTTTACATTCTTTATCTATTTTCTTTTTTTTCATATTCTTGAATGAATTTTTTAGTGGGGCATATTTTGGACCATGATAATAACCTACTTTAGTATCTTTATCATGATATAATGAATTGAAAACTATGTTAGCATATTCTCTAGTTACAGAAAATTCTTTATCTTCAAAGTTAACGACAAGCAGACCCAGTTTTTTGAGTTCTTTCATATAACCTTCTTCTAAATTTAATACATCATTAATTATAAGGTTAGGATTAAATTTTTTAATATGCTTGAGATACTGGTTAATTTTACTGAACTCAACTATTTCTACCCTAAATCCAGCGTCTAATATCTTTTTTATTCCAATATGAGAAGTTGGTTCTAAAATAAATCTTATCTCTGCTTTATATTTTTCCTGTAATTTTTTAGCAATCCTTATACTTCTAAAAATATTACCCATTCCTAATTTTAAATGTCCTTCAGTTCTAATTAACACTTTAATTTTTTCCATTTTTTATTAACTTCGAGTATATTCCGAATTTGTTACTAGAGGTGTATCCGGAAATTTAGTTTTCCATTTTTCCTGTGATGAAACTGGTCTATAATTTGTAACAAGATAATTTCTAAATTCCTTTATTTCTTCAGCAGATAAATCTGGAGTTCTAATCTCATAAGCTGTTTCTCCCCCTTTAATACCATAAGCTCCACTAACCTCACTAACTAACATCTGTAATCCTATATCTTGACCTAAATCAATATTGTCTCTAATATCTGTTCCCTTAAATGGCATATAAACATAAGCACCAAAATCATTTCTTTCATGAGGCTTTCCATTTATAGGATTATTCATTAAAAAATCTATGAATCTTTCTGTTTCTTTAAAAGTTTTTTTGTCTTCACCAGGTAAACCCACTAGCATATAAGCCTTCACAACTAAACCATATTCATTAGCATGCTCTACAGTTTTATAATTCATTTCTACTGTTGTACGCTTTTGAATGTTATCTAAAATTTTTTGTGAGCCTGTTTCTGCTCCAAAAGCAATTTCATGGCATCCTGTACTTGATAATAATCTTGCGAAGTCCTTTCCATCACTTCCAAATTTAGTAAAATATCTTGCTTGTGAATTACATCTATAAACTAAATCTCTTTTCTTTAATTCTTGAACAATAGGACGAACTTTATCTAAAGCAATTGCAAATAAATCATCAAAAATATAAATTCCTTTAAATCCTAAATTTTTTATATCATCCATCTCCATAATTAAATTTTCTAAAGAACTCCATCTAACTGGGGTTTGAGCGTCCTCACAGTTATGAACTAGGATGTATTCAGCAAAATAATTGTTATTATCACATTCAAAATTGTAAACTTCTAATTCCTCGTTAACTTCGTCTACACTAATTATTTTTATACCGTTAGTCTGAAAATTAAATATTTTTTCCAATAATCTTTGTTCATCATTTAATTCATGTTCCCATATAACTAGTGTTTCGTAGCCGTGTTTTGAATAAGTGCTTATCTTTAGAGTGTCTTTTTCTTCAGAATCTGGTTTATTATGCCAGTAATCTCCAAATAATTCTAAAATTTTCTTTTTGTTATTAGAGTTTACAAAATCTGGGCAATAATTTCCTACCCTTATTTCCCCATTACCAACAAACCCCCATTCATTCGGATAATTTTTTTGTAAGAGATTTAATAATCTTAATTCCGCATTGTTTGGTTTATTTTTTACTATACCAAATCCTCCTTTATATCTTTTTAATAAATTTTCTTTAGAGTTAGCTCTATTTACAACATCTTCTTTTTTCATAGGATTATCTAATTTTGCTCTTACTTTCATAATTTTACTTATTCTCTCCCTTCCTTCACTGGTTGATAAATATGGAATTATTTTCCCATCAAAAATTTTTTTTCTAACTATATTATGTACTTCATTAGAAATAATTGGATTTTTCATCGGGTTATTTATTTTCATATGTTCACTTTTTTTTAATTTTAATTTTTCCCACTTCTCGGGATTTATATATTTTAAATGATATCTTTTTATTGGGATTTTACCAAAAGATTGACTATTTTTATAGAATCCTAGTTTATGCAACTCATGAATGGCATTAGAAACTTTACTTTTTGAAATTTCAGTATTCATATTATTATAATTTTTAGCGTAAAAAGAAATTTTATCCTTGAAGGTTATATGATGTAAAGGATCTCCAATCTTTAGATTCTTAGCTTCTATCCATTTACCCTTAAGGTAGAATGGGTGCTCATGTGTAACCTTAAGAATTTTATTATTCTCTAATTTTATCGATAAATATTTATTAACTTTTCTTTTAAAAGTTTTTTTTACTATACCTTCTTCTAATTTATTATTATTAAAAGTTATAAGTTTATCCCCCGTTTTAATATCTTTTATTTTTTTATTAGGTCCATTTGCTATAACAATCTTAGTATTACCATCAAAACAAAATGTACAACGTTCAGGACAACCACGCGAAGTCATCATTGTAATAGATTCACGGCCTCCTAAACTGTAATGATATCTACGAATAAGGTCAACTGCATCTTTAGAACTCCTATCCGGTCTTGGTTGATTTAAAATATCATCTTTTGTCATAAAATGATTTATAATTTTTGGATCTTCATTTTTTTCTATAACAAATCCTTTTCTATTTTCATTACGACTCATTCTAGAATATGAATGCGAGAATTTATCTGCTTCTCCATTTAGAATACCAACTAAAGCTTTTTCCCCATCTAATGGAACTAAATAATCATAAGGTTCGCCGCTTTTCAATATGTCTCCCAAGTAATGTTTTACATGAGGCCCGCCGGCAATTACAATCTTTTCTGGCCACCTTTGTTTTATAGCCCTTAATATAGCACTCGATTCTTCCCTTTGAGATGTCATTATAGATATTCCTATAGCATCAACTTGACTAAACAAAGATTCAGTTTTATCATCAAGGATACATCTTCCTTGATCATCTAAAGAATACCTTCTAACTAAATTCCCATCAGTTCCAAAAACCTCAGATTTAATACTATAATCATCATCCGCTAGAATAACATTTACGTCAGGAAGATATTTATTTACATAACTTTTTAGATATAAATTAGCCATAGGCACATATATCTTATCATCATCCAAAAAAGGACTTCTACAACTTAATAACAATAGACTCTCTATTTTTTTTGTTTGATCACCCATAATTATCACCAAGTAGAATAAAAGTAGAACGTTATAATTTATAAAGACTATCTTACCATTTAAGAGTGCTAAAAATTAACAATAAATTACATAAAAATCTTAAGATTTAATTTTTAATATGCTGTAAAACCTATTTTTTGTAACGAAGAATATATTCTTATCTTGTTCATCAAATGATTTAAACAAAATAGATAAAATAAAATAAATAATACAAAACGCCAGACACAGAATTATTAAATTAATAATTGTAATCTCTATTTTAACTTTTATTAGATAAATTACTAAAAATGATAAAATTCCTGAGGCAAAGAATTTGAGATAAGTAATCCAATTTGTAAATATTTTTGTTATTTTATATACTAAGATAGAATAAATTATGTAATTTAGAATTAGAGAAAATGACATTGCCATTGCTCCCCCGACGATTCCATACTTTGGAATTAACAATAAATTCAATATGATATTTAATATTGTAATAATAATTCCAACAAGGAAAATGATTTTTGTTTTTTTAAGCATCACCAATATACTGGAGTTTACGTGGGTAATGGAATGCAGTAAATAGGCAAAAATAAGTATTAAAAGTGCAGTTGATCCAGCAACATATTCTTGGCCAAACATAATATTTAATATCTGTTTTGAAAAGATTAATAATAATATAAATATTGGAAAATTTGCAAAGAATATCCATTTTGATGTTCTTATAGTAATTTCTTTTATTTCATTTACATTTCCTTTGCTATATAGCCTTGTAATTACTGGAAGAAATAAAGCCATAATTCCAGTTGGCACTAAAACCAGAAGACTTGCTGTTGAAAGTGCTACATTGAATATCCCAACTTCAGAAGTGCTTCTAAAAAACCCAAGAAGAAAAACGTCCATCCATTTTATTATTAAAGTAAAAATATCAGCAAAAAATAGAGGAAAAGAAATTTTTAAAAGGGTCTTGCTGAAATTAGTTGATTTTATTTTATTATCTAGTATATTGAAACATTTCTTTTGCATAAAGTAAAAAGATAGTATGAATGTAAAAATTATCGAAATTACATATGCTATTGCAACACCAAATAAGTTATAACCTAAATATATAACAATAAACGTTAGAATCAATTTTACAATATTCTCTGTAATTTCCTTAATCCCAATTTGATATTCTATTCTCTTATAGCTTAATATCACCTGTAAAAATATATTGCTTAAAACAATAAACGGAATTGTTATTGAAAATAATTTTAAAATTGGAATTAATCTGACATTATGAAAAAATAATAGTGAAATTTTATCTGACAGTAAAAACAAAGAAATCATAAAAACTATGCTGATGGGTAAAGATATTTTAATTGATGATAAAATAGTTCCTTTAATTTTTTTGTTGTCTTTTTTAGCTTGATAAAAGGATATATATCTTACTATTACTGTTTTTAGGCCCATCATTGTTATAGTTGATAGGAATAAGGTTATTGCAAATCCGAGACTTATTATGCCATATTCAGAACTGCCAAGTCTCGCTAGTAAAATTACATATAAATAAGTTAAACCTCTCCCAAATATCATTCCAAAGAAAGAGATGATTGCACCCCTAACTATTTGTAAAGAATCTGTGATGTTTTTCATTGACTTTAAAGAAGGTTAGTTATTTTTAAAGTTATCTTAAGAGAATATTTTACAATTCATGATTACTTTTCAATTAATTTTATTAATTCATTAATCTTGAATAAATTATCTTCCATTTCATACGCTCTTTCATTAAGAAGAATTGATTTTGCAGTATTAAGCATTGCAGGATAAGCCGCTCTTAATAAATGATTTGCATATATTACTATATTAATGCCATTCTCGGCAAGTTCTTTTTCAGTTACATGAGAATATGTTGACGGCACTGCTACTAAAGGAACTTTTCTTTCAAATTTTTTATATTCCTTACAAAAATCTGCTATTTCTTTAAAATCTTTTTCCTTGCTATGAATCATTATTGCATCTGCTCCAGATTCTATATATGCTCTTGCCCTCAAAAGTGCGTCCCACATTCCTTTTTTTAATATTAAACTTTCAATCCTTGCTATTATCATAAAATCTTGTGTTATCTGAGCTTTTTTCCCTTCTCTAATTTTATAAGCAAAGTTATCTATTGTATCTTGCTCCTGATTTGCTTCTGTTCCAAATAAAGAATTCTTCTTTGAGCCAACTTTATCTTCTACTATTATTGCAGATACCCCTAATCTCTCAAGAGTTTTGACCATTGAAACAAAATGTTCTGTTAATCCGCCTGTATCTCCGTCGACAATAATCGGTTTTGTTGTTGTCTCTAATACTTGATTTATTGTATTTAATCTGGATGTGAAATCTACAATCTCTGTATCAGGCTTGCCTTTAGATAAAGAATCAGTTAAACTACTTATCCAGGAACCATCAAATTCCTTTATCATGTGATCTTCTTCAATTTTAGTATTTTCAATTATATTGCCAGTTAAACCATTATGAGCTTCTAATATCCTTATTATTGGTTTTGCCTCTAATAATCTCCTTAATCTCTTCATTCTAATTTCTGGGGTAAATCCTATTTCGCGTAGACTTTGATTTAATTGTGTAGAAGAAATTCCTTGGGTAGATGCCGGTTCTACGCCTTGCCCCCCGATCTCTGTCATAGCGTTAATTACTCTTTCTCTTTTTTCT
>JBBSXG010000012.1:0-1566 GCA_038045885.1 Nanobdellota archaeon | reverse complement strand
GTTGCTGCCTGTGTTTTCATACCCATTTTTCATATTTAAAATATAATATCATCAATATCATAAAAAATAGCATAACCCCTAGTATAATGTAAAATGATCCGTTGATATCACTTAATGGTATTTTTAGATTCATTCCATAAATGCCTGCGATAAGAGAAGGAAGCAATATCAGGGAGGCAATTACTGTGAATGACTTCATTGTTTCATTCAGCTTGTTTGATGTATATGTCATGTATAAATACATAATTTCTGTAATTCTATAGCTTAAGGTATTTTCTACCTCTATTAATTGGTTTAATTCTATTTTTATATCATCTATCTTTTCTATTTCTGAAATTACATCTTTATTTGAATTCAGTCCTTTCTTTATGTATATCAATTCTTTCTTGAGATGATATATCTCCTTGTTATCTTTATCCTTCTTTTCATCAAATATTATATCTTCAAGATGGCTTATTTCCTCCTCAATTGAATCTAATTTTAATGAGAAATTTCTTATTAATTTATTAAGTATAAATTTTAATAAATACGATGAATCTTTTGAAATAACCTCTTTGTCAATGTCTATATTTATATTTTCTATGCATGATGTTAATACATAATTCTTGCCTTTTACTATTCCAAGAGTTCTTACTTTTTTCTCAACAAGGAATTTTAGTATTATTATATCATGATCCTTTAACTTTTCAATTCTTGGTATTTCATCATTGTCAAGAAAATGTTTTAGTGTTGATATTGATATACCAAATTTTTTTGATATTAATGAAAGATCTTCTTCTTTTGGGTTGAACACATTTATCCATGTGAGATCTGCTGAATTGTACTTGTCAAGCGTTGTATTTTTTATAAGCCCATTAGAATTATAAACCACCTCTATCATACTTGAAGTTACAATTAGATAATATATAAAGTTTTGGTATCAGTAAATTATAAAAGCCTGAAAATCATGAAATTATATGAAAGACAAGACTGTTGTAAAAAAAGAAGCACTTGAAAAAATAAAAATTCTTTTTTTAGAAGCTGAACTGCAGTTTAAGAAAAATCCTTCTTTGTCAAATAGATATGTTGATCTCGCAAGAAAAATAGCAATGAGATTCAAGATAAGAATGCCAAGAGAGTTAAAAAGAAAATTTTGCAAGCACTGCTATTCGTATTTAATTCCTGATAAAAACTGCAGGGTTAGAATCCATAAATCAAGAGTTATTTATTTCTGCTTTAACTGCAAAAAATTCATGAGGTTTATGCTGAACAATAAAAGAAAAAAAATAATTTTATTAAATCTTTGAAATAGTAATCTTTATATAGTAGTTAATTTTCCTTGATATATCAAAACAAAGGATATGAATAAAAATGAAACAAAAAATAATAGAAGACTCTCATATAAACTCTGAAAATATTAAAGATTGCAATATATCCATTGGAATGGTTCCTAAGATAAGAAATGTTCATGGAGTACAATTAGGTTTAGATGCTGTTGCTAAGGATGTTTATGGAGTACAATTAGGTTTAGGTGCTGTTGCTAAGGATGTTTATGGAGTACAATTAGGTTTAGGTGCTGTTGCTAAG
>JBBSXG010000011.1:0-6865 GCA_038045885.1 Nanobdellota archaeon | reverse complement strand
GGTGTTACAGAAGTTACAATAAGAAATAGATACAAAGAATTACTTAGAGAACTAAAGTTAAAAGATGAGATTAAGAAAAAGTTCTTAGATGAGGAAGAATAGGTTTTCTTTTTATTTTTTAAAATGAAAATTCAAATTGTTCTATCCTATATGCCTTTCGAAATGAGAGAGAAGGGATATACTTCTTATGATTATGTCATGAGATTTTCTGAATTTTCAGATAACAAAGTTTTGCCCTTTTTTAATACAAGGGGAAATGAGCTTGAAAAATTAATTTCTGAAGCGAAACCACAAATTATTCGTTCGATGGTTATTGATGGAGGAGATAGTAAATTTTTCATCGCTGAATTAGCTATGAATTTTGCTTGCGATTGTACACTCGAATTGAATATACCTTTATTGGAAGGAATGGGAATTCATATCGATCCGGATAAGGGCGTATACAACTTATACTTCAAAAACCATTATATTAGAAAACCAAAAATGATTTCAGATTTAAATATCTAAGATTAAATCTCAATGCTCATTAAATCCTTAGCACATTCAACATTCTTAAATTCTTTTTACACTCTTTTAAACTGTTTGTATTACCAACAGAAAAGCTTAAATACTACTTATTCGTTAATAATACCAACATGATAGAAGACGAACTTATTAAAAATATTAAAATAATAATAAAATCTGCAGATTTAGTTTATTTAAATAAAGATTATACCTCTGCAACTATTTTATACTTTAAAGCTTTATTTCTTGTATTAGACTTAATAATCCTAAAATCTTCTGGTAAAACACCAAAAGATCATACCGAAAGATTCAGAATTCTTCAGAGAGATTACCATGACTTATATGAGTCTTTAGATAAGTATTTTAAAATTTATAGGGACACTTATTCTCTCTCTATAGATAAAGAAACTTGCGGAGTAATAAAAAATTATGCCAAAAGAACAATCAAAGAACACAAAATTGAAATCTGAAATCATCAAATTTTACAGAAAAAATAAAGATGTTATTTTGGATATAGTAATTTTTGGCTCTTTTATTAAGGGCAAAGAAAATCCGAAAGACATAGACATATTAATCTTGTATAAGGATAAGAAAAATATTGAAAAAAGCTATGAACTTAAAAAGTTATTGAAAGGCTTTAATATTGAGATAACTGACAAGACTTATTTGGAGCTTTTTGACGAGTCTTTTAAGATAAGAGAAGGAATTTTATCAGAAGGTTATAGTGTTATTAATAAAAAGTCTTTTTCAGAAGGATTTGGCTATTTATCATTTATTCTTTTTAAATATGAGTTAAAAGGATTTAATAAATCAGATAGGATGAGATTTTATTACGGGTTATATGGTAGGAATAAAAATGATAAAGGAATAATAGATGATTTGGGCTTAATAAAATTTTCAGATACTATCATTTTTTGCCCTGTTAAAAATGCCGAAAAAATTAAAGAATTTTTTGATTATTGGAAGATAAAATATATGGAGTTTCCAATAATGATCCCAAACAGGCTAAAACAATTTATTTGAACAAATACAGTTAAATTTCTAAAATAATTAAATCCTTAGCACATTCAACATTCTTAAACTCCCTTTTACACTCTTTTAATAATTCATTTACATCTTTATATCTCTGAGAAAAATGAGTTAAGATCAATTTTTTAGATTTGGATAATTTAGCTAACTTTCCAGCATCTTTTGCACTTAAATGTTCTTTATCCTGCAATTTATCTTTTTCTAACCAAGTACTTTCAGAAATTAATAAATCTGAATTTTTAGCAATCTTGATTAATTTTTTATCATAATAAGTATCTAGGATAAAACAAATCTTCTTTCCTTTTTTAACTATTGTAGCATCTTTTACTCTAATTTCCTTTCCATTATAAACAATATCTTTCCCCCTTTGCAATTCTCCAAGCAAAGGATGCTGCGTTAAACCGAATTTCTTTGTGTAATTAACATTAACTTTTAACTTATCTTTTTCAATTAAAGAATAGCTTAGGCAGTTTATTGAATGTTTTACTTTATTGCTTTCTAAATAAAATTCATTATTCTCAAAAAATCTTCCTTCATTTATCTCGTATATTTCATAATTTATTCTTGCTCTAAAAACTAATCCGGACAACATATTCTTAAAATATTTTAAAGAATTTTTTGGACCATAAATCTCCAATTTTTTGGTATAACTACTTGCGCCTAAACTTTGTATTAATCCGGGAATGCCAAGAACATGATCTCCATGCCAATGTGTAATTAATAGTTTAGTTATTTTAGTTGGAGATATTCCAGCTTTCCTTAATTGTCTTTGAGTTCCTTCTGCACAGTCTATTAAAATTCCTTCAGTGTTGTAACTAACAAAAATTGCATTGGGATTCCTTTCTTTAGTAGGAAGCATTGCCCCAGTTCCCAAAAATGTGATTCTCATAAAATTGCTAAAGAAAAGGCTTTTAAATAACTTACTACTGAAATTAAATATGGCTAAGAAAAAGAAGCAGGAAATCGTTGAACAGAAACCTGAAATCAAGGAAGAAAAAGTTGTTAAATTTAGTGTTAATCTAGTTGGAGAAAGATTAATTGCGGACGATAAAAATGGGTCACATAATTTATATGATCAATCTAGATACGGAGAGATTAAAGATAATAAATTACAATACTCTTTTGTTGAAGGATTATATTTATTGGAGAAAGAGAGAATAGATATTTTAGACGGCAAAAAGAAGATGGATTTTGATGATTTTGTTAAATTTGCGAGTAAAAAAGAACCAAACTTTTGGACAAGATATGTAGCTTACAGAGATATGAGGAATAGAGGTTATATTGTTAAAACAGCATTAAAATTTGGAGCTGATTTTAGAGTTTATGATAGAGGAATAAAACCCGGAGAAGATCATGCAAAATGGATTATGTATCCTGTAAAAGAAACAAATACTTTTTCCTGGTATGAGTTCTCTGCTAAAAATAGAGTTGCTCATAGTACAAGAAAAAGATTATTAATTGCTATAATTGATGAAGAAAACGATGTAACTTACTACACTATTGAATGGACAAGACCCTGATCATTAATCTTCCAAACACACTTAACCTGCGAGGTTGTCCTTATGTCCACCTGTAGAACATATATCTTAGAGTATAACTTTTATAATCGTAGACAAGATTTTTATACTTTTAGTATTTCTTTATATCATGGCAGTTAACATGATAGAGATTAAATCTAGAATAGTAGATTATGTTTCAAGATTTGGACCATGTTTGCCTGTTCAGCTTTCTAAACAAATCCATAGCAATATTTTATTCGCTGGAGCAGTATTATCTGAGTTAGTTGCCAACCAAAAAGTAAAGATAAGCACAGCCAAAGTTGGAGGGTCCCCAGTATATTATGTTAACGGACAAGAAAATAAACTATCTATGCTTTATCAACACTTACATGAAAAAGAAAGAAAAGCTTATGACTTATTAAAAGAAAATAATGTTTTGTACGATCGAGCTTTAGAACCATGGCAGAGAGTTGCTTTGCGTGACCTAAAAGATTTTGCTTTTCCCGTACAATATAATAATGAAATCTTCTGGAGATGGTATTTATTTCCTGAACAAGATGCGGTGAAAATGATTCAAGAATCTATAAAACAAGATGTCCTGCAGGAAAATGTTAAAATTGAAGAGATTAAACCAGAAATTATACAAGAAAAAAAATTAGAAGTAAATTCTGAAAATGAATTAAAACCAGAATTAGTCAGGGAGATTATGCAAAAATCTGAGGTTCTTCCTGAAAATAAAGAAGTTCAAATTAAATTACAACCTGCGATAATTGAGAAAGAAGAGATTGAGCAAGTAAGGGAGACAAAACCAAAAGTTAAGAGAGCAAGGAGAGTAAAAAAGGAACCAGATGAATTTTATAATTTATTGAAGACTTATTTTGATTTAAAGAATATTGAAACAATAAATGAAGAAATCATTAAAAAAAATAAAGAATTCGAGATTACTGCAAATATTCCTTCTGAGATAGGATTAGTTAAATTTTTAATTTATGTAAAAGACAAAAAGAAAATTACAGATGCTGATTTAAGTTTAGCTCATAACAAAGCTCAATTGAAAAAATTACCTTTAATGTTCTTAAGTTCTGGTGATTTGGATAAAAAAGCTAGAGAATATATTATTAATAATTATTTAATTTTTGAAAAATTATAGTCTTAGAAATTCATAAATTTTAGTTAAAATTTGATTTTTTGCTCTTTCCAATTCTTGTTTTGTGTATTCATCTTGGTGGCTAAGATTTATTTGAATTTTTCCCCCTTTATCTTTTCTACCCCTCTTGTCTATAATCCGCAAAAATAGATCAATAGTCCATTTAATTCTTGAATTATTATTTATACCTCTTTGTAAAGTAATCTCTGATCCACCCTCTCGATTTTGTATTGATATTGATAGTGCGTCGTGATAATCTCCAAATTTGATTGTAATGTCTGCTGATAAATCTTTTTCTAGAGAAACAATAATCTCTTTAGTTATTCTTTTCAAGTCTTTTAAAAAATTTAATTCCTATGCTTCTTCGCTAGCAGTTCTTATCACCATATTTTTTTAAAAATGAAATAACTATTTAAATATATCTAAAAAATTTAATAAACTAAATTTTCTTTTAACAACTTCAGTTTCAAAATTATTGCATGAAGAATTAAAAGTTTCTTGAGCAATTGGATATAAAGCAGTTAAAGCTTGTTCTAACTCTTTTTTAGGAATCTCTTGCTCTTTAGTTAATAGCCATGAAGTCCAATCCTTTTTATTTAAACTTCCATGATATAAAGTTTGATTTAGATTATATTTAAAAGAAGAACATTTACTTTTAAACTTATATTTTTTATCAATATTTTCAAACTGTGAATGTAAGCTCCCAGGTTCTTTTGAAATATAATGGGGAGAGACAAAAGAATCTGTAATATAATGGCTAGCAATTCCAAATGAATAACTTGCTTCGTTGTAATTTCCTAGACTATAATTAGATTTAGCGCTTTCTAACCATCTTTCAGCTAGGTAATAACTTGGAGGATAATGGTGTTTAACTACATCATGAAATACTAAATCTGGGGTTGTAGCACCATATTGTATCATACTCAAGTTTAGTTTTTCCTGTGTTTCAAAATCCAGGCTATAATATGCCTTTTCAGCTAGTGATTTATGGTAATAAGAATTCCAGGCTAGAGCATTTGGAATAAGTAAAATGAATAATATTAAAAATGAATAAATTTTCATAGAATATTGAACATGGAAAAATTTATATTAGTATTGGGAAGGGATATAGCATTAAGTTTGACTGAGCTAATTAGTTATTTGAAAAAAGAAAGCATAACTTTTAAGATCTTAGATCAACAAGAAAATATACTTCTAATAGAATTGGATAAGAAAATCAATATAAACAAACTTGGCGGATTAATTAAAACAGCTAAAGTTGTTGATGAAGAATATCTTGAAAATCTTGACTTAAATAAAGATAAGGTTACTTATACAACAAATGATCCTGAAATTAAAGATTACTTAAGAGACAAATTCAAAAAGCAAAAAATAAAGGCTTTTTATAAATCCGAAGTTAAAAATTTAAATTCATCTTCCAAGCTTGATTTAGAATTAATTAAATTTAAAGATTATATTGCACAAGTTATTTCTGTAAGCAATCCAAATGAATATAAAAAAAGAGACGAATTAAGGCCTAATTTTGATGCTAAAAAAGTTATTTCTATTAGACTAGCTAAAATATTAATCAATTTATCAGAGGCTAAACGAGAAATTCTTGATCCTTTTTGTGGTCAGGGAACTATTTTGCAAGAATCATTATTAATGGGGCTAAACGCTTATGGTTTAGATCTAAATATCCAAGAAGCTAGAGAAAATTTATCTTGGCTGGAAAAAAATTTTAGTTTTAATGCAAAATATAAAGTACTTCAAGGAGATTCAAAAAATTTAAGCAAGTATTTTTATGATGTTGAATGTTGTGTTACAGAACCTTATCTTGGTCCTTATTTTAAGAAATATCCTAAATATAATGAAGCTTTAGATGTTATAAGAGATTTAGAAAAACTTTACATTCAATTGTTCCAAGAATTGAACAAAGTTGTTAGGAATAAAGTTGTAATACTACTTCCAATAATAAAAACTAACATCAAAAAAAGCCTAAAAGTAAATATAAATAATATTTTGAAAAATACACAATTTAAGATAGTTAAAAACCCAATGCCTTACTCGAATAAAGGGGCGATAGTAGAACGTGAGATTTATATACTGGACAAATAGTTAAATTTAAATACCGTTTTTTTAGGGATAAGAAATATGGGTAGAATCAAAACAACTTTAGTTAAAAGAAACGTACATGAACTTATTCAGAGATATCCAGATAAATTCAGTAACGACTTTAATAATAATAAGAAGACTGTAATGGAGACTACAGATTTAAACTCAAAAAAACTTAGGAATATAATGGCGGGTTACTTGACTAGGTTAATGAGAACCAAGAAAGAATAACTGCTTTTTTAAAAGGATTTTTTGATAGTGAAGGAACCGTCTTTAATGTAGAAAAATACAATACCGGTTCTAGCCTGTTTTAATACAAGATGTGATTTAATTAATTTAATAAAAACAATTTTAGATTCTTTAGATATTCATCTAAGTACGCGTATAAGAAAACTTTATTCTTTTGAAGGTTATATAACTAATAAAAATTATTACACTTTATGGATTTATAGAAAAGAAAGTATTTTAAAGTATTATTCTTTAATTGATTTTAGTATACTTAGAAAACAAGAATGATTAATAAACCAAATAAATTATATAAAATTTAGAATGGGGGTAACTAAAATGACAGAGGAGAATAGAAAAGAAAGAA
>JBBSXG010000010.1:27704-39964 GCA_038045885.1 Nanobdellota archaeon | reverse complement strand
CCCTTCTTTTATAGCATCATATTCCATATCAATATACTCAAAGACAATCCAAAGTCTGTTAGCAATGTCTGCCCACTCAAATCCTTCTTCATTTTTAAGAAATTTGGTTTTTTTAAAAACATCTTTTAATAAAGCATCATAGGCTTCCCTTATTTTTAAGAAAGAATCCTTATCTTTATGTATTACCTCAAAAAAAAGACTTCTTATTAAATTATACAGCTCTTTTTTTCTTTCATCTATCATTTTTACTCATGAAAGCTATTAAAGATTGAAGCTGTATAAATTCATCACTTCCCTCAACCATTCTAAATTCAATTTCCCCGCATTTATCTATGAAATCAAGTTTTCTATTCTCATTAATATTCAATTCTAAAATTTCTTTTTGAATTTGTTTTATAATATCTAATCCACTTAATCCTTGTTTTAACATTATGTCTAGTAGTTTATCTCTGGCTTTAATAAAGTTATTTTTAACACAATATTCTAAAACCTCTTTAATCTCTTTCGGATTTGCACTTGTAACCACATCAAAGATTAATTTCTCAGTTATATTATTTGAAATACTAGAACAGCTCTGCAAAATATTTTCAGCTCTTCTAACATCTCCTTCTGAAACATTAAACAAAACATCAATAGTTTTATCATCTATCTTTAACTTTTCATTCTTAGCTATCTTATTTATTAATTTTTTAATATCCTCTTTGTTTAATGATTTAAATCTAAACATTGTACATCTGCTTTGTATAGGATCTATAATTTTACTAGAATAATTACATGATAAAATAAATCTACAATTCTCTGAATATTGCTCCATTGTTCTTCTTAATGCATTTTGGGCATCTTTTGTAAGAGCATCTGCTTCATCTAAGAATATTATTTTAGGCAAAGTACTTCCTATCGGCCTTGTCTTGGCAAATTCTTTGATCTCATTTCTGATTATGTCTATCCCTCTGTCACTAGAAGCATTCATCTCGAGAAAATTTTCTTTCCAATTATCCCTAAATAAGGTTTTAGCTATAATCAGTGCAACCGTTGTTTTACCTGTTCCCGGAGGTCCAGAAAATAACATATGGGGAATGTTTTCTTGTTCTGTCATAGCCTTAACTCTTTCAACAATAATTTCTTGTCCAACAACGTCTTCAAATTTACTTGGCCTATATTTTTCTATAAACAAGTTATTCATTTACTAAACTAAATAATAAAACTTTATAAACGTTACGAGTAATAAAATATAATTTTTAATTTAATGCTTTAGAGACTAGATCATTTAAATATCTCACAACAAAATTTCTTAGAATTATGGCTTGTGGCATATTTGTTAAGTAATTTGAGGATAAAGTGTGAACTGCTACTTCAACAATCGTACTATCATCTCTAAATAATTTATCCGCACCGTGGAATTTCATAAATTTTTCTCTTGGAAAGATCATAAGACTAGAATCTCCAACAGTTTCTATACCATAATACATAGCAAATATAGAAACATTACATCCTTCAGCGATTTCTTCAGGGACATTAACATATCCCGCTAGGTTTTTTGTAATTAAATGCAATGGTTGGGGTTTGAACGTAACCAATTTCATGAGTATATTTACCATCATTCCAAACTAAATCTAAAAAATGTTCATTTGTACCCGATTGTTTTACTGAAAAAAACCAGTTAGGATCAAATTTTTTATAAGCTAGCAACTCTAATTCTTGTTTTTGTTTAGAATTAAAATTAGATACACTTTTCATGTAATGAAAAACATCATGTTCACATTCTTCAATAAAGATTATGTAAAAAAAAGAAATAGGATAATTTGTAATTGTTATTTATTGTTCTTCTTCACCAAAGTCTTCAGAATCTTGACTTGTAGACTCTTCTTCAGGTTCTTCGTAAGTTTGTTCTTCTTCTGAACTTTCAGATGCTTCAGAACTCTCTTCGCTTGAAGTTTCTTCTGTTGCTTCAGTTGTAGCTTTTCCGACTACTTCTGCAAAGCCGACTTTCTTTAAGACTTTATTTACTTTCACCTTAACTCTTTCACCTTGTTTAGCTCCGGGTACAAAAAGTACAAAACCTTTAACTTTTGCTAAACCGTCTCCTTTTTCACCTACAGCTTCTATTGTTACGTCGAGTTCATCTCCGACGTTGATAGGGGCGAAGCTTCTTCCTCCGTCATCATTAAATCTTCTATTTCTGAACATTTTATTTATACACTCCTATGTTTATTTCAATTACTAATCTACTTGAGAAGTAGCTAATAACCGTTATTTTTAACTATAAAATCGCGTTTATAAAACTTTCTTTTTACTGGAAAGTTATTTAAATATTATAAACTCATTTTATTTTTATGTATGATTTTAAGCACGTTGAAGAAGAAATATTGAAGTTTTGGAAAGACAAGAAGATATTTGATAAGTTAAGAAATAAAAATAAAGGTAATAAAAAATGGAGTTTTATTGATGGACCTATAACAGCTAATAATCCTATGGGGGTTCATCATGCTTGGGGTAGAACATACAAAGATTTATATCAAAGATTTAAAGCAATGCAAGGATATGATCAAAGATATCAAAATGGATTTGACTGTCAAGGTTTATGGGTAGAAAGAGAGGAAGAAAAAGATCTTGGATTGAAGAATAAAGCTGATATAGAAAAATTTGGCATTCTTAATTTTGTTAAATCATGCAGAAAAAGAATTGAGAAATTTTCTAAAATACAAGCAGAGCAATCTATTAAACTTGGACAGTGGATGGATTGGGGTAATTCTTATTATACTATGACTGATAACAATAATCTACATAACTGGTTTTTAATTAAAACTTACTTTGAAAAAAGATGGTTGTATAAGGGTAAAGATGCAGTTCCTTGGTGTTGGCGTTGTGGTACAGCATCCTCTAAACATGATATTGTAACAGAGGGTTATAAGGAAGTTACTCATTCAGCTTTATTTATGAGGTTTCCTTTAAAAAATAAAAAAAATGAATATTTTATCATTTTTACTACAACTCCTTGGACTGTTTTGGCTAACGTTGCAATTGCAGTTAACTCTAATCTAGATTATGTAAAAGTTGAACAAGATAATAACTATTATTGGCTAGCTGAATCAAGATTAAATGAATTAAAAGGAAAATATAAAATAATTGAGAAAAAGAAGGGCGCAAAACTTGAAGGAATTCAATATACAATGCCTTATGATAAATTTGAATCTCAAAAAAATTCTCCACATAAAGTTGTTTTATGGGATTTAGCTTCTGGAGAAGAGGGAACAGGAATAGTTCATATTGCTCCTGGTTGCGGTGCAGAAGATTATGAACTTGGAAAAAAAATAAAACTCCCAGCAATTTCACCTTTAGATGAGTTTGGAGTTTATCTAAAAGGATTTGGTGAATTTAGTAATAAAAAATATTCTGAAGTTAATCAATTAGTTTTGAAAGACATAGAAGAAAAAAGATTTGCATATAGGATCATACCATATAAACATCGTTATCCTCATTGTTGGAGATGCGGTCAAGAGCTGGTCTTTAGATTAGTTGATGAATGGTACATTAAATGCGATGAAATAAGAAATATTTTGATTAAGGAGAACAAAAAAGTAACGTGGTTTCCTGAATATGGCAAGTTGAGACAGGAAGACTGGTTTAAAAATATGGATGATTGGCTGATTTCTAGAAAACGATATTGGGGCTTGCCATTGCCTATATGGGAATGTTCATGCGGGCATGTAGAAGTAATAGGGAGTTTAAAAGAACTTAAGGAAAAAGCAATAAATAAGAAAAAAGTTGATGAACTCCCAGAAATACATCGCCCTTGGATTGATGAAATTAAAATTAAATGTAAAAAATGTGGTAATGAAGTTGAAAGAATTAAAGATGTTGGAGATGCTTGGTTAGATGCAGGTATTGTTCCATTTTCTACTCTTAGTTATTTGAACGATAAAAAATATTGGGAAGAATGGTTCCCTGCAGAATTTATTTGTGAAAACATGCCCGGACAGTATCGCGGATGGTTTAATGCCTTAATGTGGGCTTCTGTTACTATAACCGGCAAGGCTCCATTTAAATCAATACTTGGATATGAAACATTAAAAGACGAAAAAGGGGAAGAGATGCATAAAAGCAAAGGTAATGCTATCTGGTTTAATGATGCAGTTGATAAAATTGGAGCAGATATTATGAGATTGCTTTATTGTTTGCAAGATCCAACACAAGAATTGAAATTTGGTTTTAATGTTGTTAAAGAACCAAAAAATAATCTTAATATTTTTTATAATATCCCTAATCTTATAGAAAATACAAATAAGGCAAGCAAAAATGAAATCGAAGATAAGTGGATTTTAAGCAAGTTTAATTCTTTGACAAAAAAAGTTACAGAAGAATTAGAAAATTTACACCCTCATTTGGCAACAAGAGCATTGCAAGATTTCTGGTTAAATGATCTTAGCAGAACTTATATCCAATTAGTTAGAGACAGGATTTCAGAAAATGACGAAGCTGTTAAAATAACTTTAATTAAAGTTTATGTTAATCTGCTTAAATTATTATCTCCGGTAATACCTTTTGTTACAGAAAAAATATGGCAGGAACTAAGAAATAAAAAAATTGTAAAAGAAGAATCAGTACATTTAACTTCTTGGCCTTTATCAGACAAAAAACTAATTAACTTGGAATTAGAAAAAGACATGGATAATGCGAGAATTTTGATACAGGAAATATTAGCTAAAAGAACTTCTGAAAAAATCGGAGTTAGATGGCCATTAAAAGAAGTTAATATTGTTTCAAGCAAAGAAATTTTGAATTCTGCAAAAAAACTTGAAACTTTAATAAAAAAGCAAGTTAATTGCAAAAAATTAATATTAAAAGAAGGAAAAGAAGTTATGATTGCATTAAACACTTCTTTAACTCCTGAACTTGAGAAAGAAGGATTTACAAGAGAAGTCTTAAGAAGAATACAAGATTTAAGGAAGAAAGCTAAATTAAATAAGAATGATAAAATTGAATTATTTATTAAATCTAAAATTGAATTAGATTTAAAATTAATTGAGAAATCAGCTAATGCTGAATTAAATAATAAATTAAAATCTAGTTTTACCGATAAATTTAATATTAAAGAGAGAGAATTTGAAATAGGGATTAAGAAAAATTAACAGGAACCCCATTTTTTGACATAACTATTTGCCATAATTGATTTTTTCTTACACGGAATGATCCAGCACAAGATAAAAAATAATAATTAAACATCCTAAAAAATCTTTCAATATAATCTTTTGCAGTCTGCATTTTAGCTAATTTACCTTTTTAAGGTAATTACACCTTATTTATAAATAACCTTTATATACCTTTGCATTCATTTATAAATAAACTTTTTTAAAAAGGGGGGGAGTTATTAAATGAAAAATAAGTCTAAGATAAAAATACAAAATATCGTTATTTCTACAAGTTTAGAACATGACATACCGTTAATAAAACTTGCTGAGGTTCTGCCGAACACAGAGTACAATCCTGAACAATTCCCAGGATTAGTAATGAGGATAAAAAATCCAAAGACATCAGCTTTAATTTTTAGCTCAGGAAAAGTTGTTTGTACTGGAGCAAAGTCATTGACAAAAGTTAAAGAGAGTATAGAGAAAATTATTGAAAATTTAAGAAAGATAAGAATTAAGATTACAGTAAAGCCAAAGATAATCGTTCAAAATATGGTTGCTTCTGGAACAATTAATATGGATTTAAATTTAAATTCTTTAGCAATGAAGTTAGAGAATACAGAATATGAACCTGAACAATTCCCAGGATTAGTTTATAAATTACCTGGAACAAGAGCGACGTTCTTGTTATTCAGCAACGGGAAGATAGTTTGTACAGGGACAAGATCTGAAGTTAAACTAAGAGAAGCAGTTAAAAAATTAATCTTAGTATTAAAAAAAGTAAAATAAAATGCGAATAGAAGCAAATGAACAAATTGAACACTTTAAGGAATTCTTTCAAGCTAATTATTATGATGAGCTTCATCAAATAACATCGAGAGGAATAAGTATTTTAAAAGTCGATTTTGCAGAGTTAACTAAATTTGATCCAGAACTTGCAGATGACTTGTTAGAATTCCCAGAAGATACAATAAGAGCAGCTGAAATAGCTATTGATAGTCTAGATTTGAATCTCAAAAACTTTCGTGCAAGATTTTTCAATCTTCCAAAAGATCAAACTGTGTTAGTCAGAGATATCAGAAGCTCACACTTAAATCAGTTTATGTGCATTGAAGGAATTGTAAGGAGAAGTTCTGATGTTCGTCCTCAAGTTACTTCAGCTAAATTTGAATGTCCTGCTTGTGGTAGCACAATGACATTATTACAATTGGACACAAAATTTAGAGAACCTTCTAGATGTTCTTGTGGAAGAAGAGGAGGATTCAGATTATTAAGCAAGGATTTAGTTGATGCTCAACATTTAGTCATAGAAGAAGTTCCAGAATCTTTAGAAAGTGGAGAACAGCCAAAGAGGTTAAGTATTTTCTTGAAAGAAGATTTAGTTGAACCAAAAATGGAGAAACACACTACTCCTGGAAGTAAAGTTCTTGTTAATGGGATCATAAAAGAAGTTCCTATCATGTTGAAATCAGGAGCACAGTCAATAAGATATGATATCATAATGGAAACAAATTATATCGACCCTATAGAAAAAACATACTGGGAAGTTGAATTAAATCAAAAAGATGAAGAAGAAATTAGAAATCTAGGAAAAGACCCTCGTGTTTTTGAACGTTTAACTAAAAGCATTGCTCCAAGTATTTATGGGCATGAAAAAGTAAAAGAGGCTTTATTATTACAATTAATGGGAGGAGTAAGAAAAGTAAAAGAAGATGGTACTGTAATTCGTGGAGACTTGCATATTTTATTAGTCGGAGATCCCGGAAGTGCTAAAAGTACAATGTTAACTTCTGTTTCAAAAATTGCTCCTAAGGGGAGGTTAGTTGCAGGAAAATCTGTTTCTGGAGTTGGATTAACTGCAAGTTTAGTGAAGGATGATATTTTACGTGGATGGGCACTTGAAGCAGGAGCAATGGTTTTAGCTAATGGGGGGCAGTTATTTATTGATGAGTTAGACAAAATGTCAGATGAAGATAGAGATTCATTGCATGAAGCATTAGAACAACAAAGAGTTTCTATAGCGAAAGCAAATATTCAAGCAACGTTAAATGCAAAAACAACTGTCTTAGCTGCTGCAAACCCAAAAATGGGAAGATTTGATCCTTATACTCCAATAGCCTCTCAAATAGATCTTCCTCCAACATTAATTAATAGATTTGATTTAATATTTCCGATAAGAGATATTCCTAGTACAGAATTAGATACAAAAATCGCTACTCATGTTTTATCATTGCAACAAAGACCGGAAGAACTCAAACCAGAAATACCAATTGAAACCTTTAAAAAATATATATCCTATGCAAAACAAAAAATATTTCCGAAATTAACAGATGATGCAATAAAAGAAATAAAAAGTTTTTACGTGGCTTTAAGAAATTCGGTGCAAAAAGGAGAAGGCGAATTAAGACCTATTCCAATAAGTGCTAGACAATTAGAAGCTTTAGTCAGATTAGCTGAAGGATCTGCTCGTACTAGATTATCTCTAGAAGTAACAAGAGAAGATGCTGTTCGTTCTATTAATTTATTAAAACATTGTTTAATGGAAGTAGGATTTGATTACGAGACCGGACAAATAGATATTGATAGAATTACAACAGGAGTTACAACTTCACAGCGTTCTAAGATTATCGTTATTCGTGATATTATTAGAAAATTAGAAAGTAAAGTTGGAAAGATAATCTCATTGCAAGATGTTTTACAAGAAGCATCTATCAAAGAGATAGATCAAGCCCAGGTAGAAGAAGTTATAGAGCAACTTAAACGTGAAGGATATATCTTTGAACCAAAAAAAGGACAAATAAGCTTGTTATAAAATGGCAATTAACAGGTTAGTAGCTCATAAAGTCTGGATTTCTGATTTAATTAATAACCCATATATAAGAACTTCAGGAGAATTTGAAAGTAATTATATTGAAATTAAAGATAAACAAGTCTCAAGAGTTAATTTAGTTTGCACAATAGTAAATAAATTTGAATCCGAAGATAAAAATTATGTTTCTCTCGTTTTAGACGATAATACTGAACAAATACGTGTAAAAACTTGGGGAGAAGACACTAAATTAATAAGAGAAATTAATTTAGGAGACATTATTCTAATCATAGGAAAAATAAAGATTTACAATGATGAGATTTATTTGCTTCCAGAAGTTGTTAAAAAAGTTGAGGAAAATTGGGAGTTCATAAGAAAGCAGGAATTACTAAAGATATATGGCAAGCCTGTACAACATAATTTTGTTAAAGAGCAAACTTATGAAGAGCCTGTAGTTGAAGAGATAACTTTTTCTTCTAGCAACATAAGAAAAGAAGTTCTTGATGCTATTGAAAAATATGAGGAAAAATTGGGGATAACATTGGAAGAATTAAAAACAGAACTGCATAAAGGTATTAAGGAAATTTATGATGTTATTGAAGAATTGATTAAAGAAGGGCAGATATATAATGTTGGCAATAAATACAGGTTATTACTATAGTTAAGTTTAAAAATACTCTTTCTAGAATATAATTATGCAAAGTTATGAAGAATTATTGAAGAAAGCAAAAGATAGTTTACCAGAGCTTAAGTTATCTAGTGGTAGGTTTGAAGTTCCAAAAGCAATAGGGCATCTGCAAGGAAATAAGACAATCATCTCAAATTTTACAGCTATAGCTAAAACTTTTAACAGAGCACAAGAACATTTACTAAAATATTTGTTAAGAGAACTAGCTTCTCCAGGGAATATTGATGGTCCAAGGTTGATTTTAGGAAGAAAAATTCCGGCATCTTTAATAAATGAAAAAATAAAGCAATATGCAGAAGAATTTGTTTTATGTTACGTTTGTAAGAAACCAGACACAATTATAACTAGGGAAGACAGAATTACTGTAATCAAATGTACTGCTTGTGGTGCTAAACATCCTATAAGATCAAGAATATGATTTACGTTAAACATAACATCTATCAAAATTCAAAAGTATTAGCCGTTTGTGATGAAGATTTAATTGGCAAGAAATATTTTGAAAAAGGACTTAAATTAGACGTTAATGAAACTTTTTACAAAGGTAATCTTGTTGCTGAAGAAGAAGCAGTTGACCTAATGAAAAAATCCAGAAATATTAATATTGTTGGAAAAGAATCCATAAAACTAGCAATAAAGTTTGATATAATAAAAAAAGAAAATATAATTAAGATAAAAAATATACCTCACGCTGTTGTGTTTGAATTATGATATATACAAAATCCCAGTCTTATCAAGGAGTATTACAAATTCGCCCAAATAATGATGAAGTTCTTAATTATGTTTACAATGAAATCAGAAAAGCAGGAAATGTTTTTATTACAAAAGAGGTAGTTAAGAAATTCGGAATGGATTTATACTTGACAAATAAATTCTTTTTAATACAACTCGGAAAAAGACTAAAACAAAGATTTCGCGGAAAGATTATGAGGTCTAGAAGTTTATATGGAGTAAACAGAATGAATAGTAAGTTAGTTTACAGAACAACTATTTGTTTTAGATTAGAAGAAGAAAGACAAGGAGAAGATTAAAATGGTTAAATCCATAAAAGCTTATGATATTATGATTTGGGAAGAAGTTTTAAAAAGCTTACCTGGTTCTTGTAAAAATTGGTTCAAAAAAGAGAGGGCATATTTAAGAAAAAATATTACAAAAAATGCTAGAGTTCTAGATGTCGGGTGTGGCGAGGGTAGAAGCTTAAAAGATATAAGTGGTTTAACAAAAAATCTAACTGGCGTGGATCACGATCCTCAAGCTATTAAAAAAAATGAAAAATTATTTTAGAAGTTATTCCGATGTAAAGATAATCAGGGCTGAAGCTCAAAAACTTTCATTTGAAGATAAAACATTCGATTTTATTATACGCATGGGGGCTCTAGCTAATTTTGGTAAAAGTAAATTTAAAGTTCTTAGTGAAATGAAAAGAGTTTTAAAAAATAATGGAAAAATACTAATAAGTGTTTTTTCTGAAGACGCTTTTTTAGAAAGAATGAAAATGTATAAAAAAATTAATTTTCCTATAAAGAAGATTGAGGGTACTACTGTATTTTTTGATGATAGATATGGAGAAGGAATATCAGAGCAATTTTCAGAAAAATAATTGAGAGAGATTTTTAAGAAAGTCGGGTTAAAACTTATAGGGATAATAAAATTGAATATTGTTTATTTGTGTAAATTAGAAAAATAAAGTATTATTAATTACATAACCTTTATAAAACATATAATTTCTTTGAATATTATGGAACAACAAGCACAGCAAGAAGAATTCAGAATTAAAATCCCTAGAGATAAAGAAGTACTTGGAATAATAGAACAAAGGCTTGGTGGAAGCAGAATGAGAGTACGTTGTTTAGATGGAAAAACAAGAATCTGCAGAATTCCTGGAAGACTAAAAAGAAAGCTGTGGATTAGAGAAGGTGATTTATTATTAATCGAACCTTGGGAATTTGATAATGATAAAGGCGATGTTATCTTTAAATATCAGCCAAACCATATAGACTGGTTAAAAAAGAAAGGATTCCTAAAGGGTATTGAAAACATTGAAGAATTCTAAAATGGACGAAATTCGTATACCAAAAGAAAGAATCGCAATCTTAATCGGCAAGAAAGGCGAAATTAAAAGAAAAATATCTAGACTAACAAAAACAAAAATTAAAGTTGACTCTAAAGAAGGAGATGTGATAATCACAGGAGAAGATGGATTAGGAGTTTATAATGCAAGAAACATTATTAATGCTATCTCTCGTGGATTTAACCCCGAACAAGCTTTGACTTTATTATATGATGAAAATATTTTCGAAGTAATTAATATTTCAGATTACTCAAGAAACAATAAAAATGATTTGAAAAGATTAAAAGGAAGGCTAATTGGAAAACAAGGTAAGGCAAAAGAAATGATTCAGGATTTGACAAATGTTTCATTATCAATATATGGTAAAACAATTTCTATGATAGGAAAAATAGAAAACGTCGATACTGCAAGACATGCAATTAATAATTTATTGTCAGGATCCAGACACGGAAAAGTATATTCTTATTTAGAAAGACAGAGAAAACTGAAAATAGCACAAATAAATACCTAAAGATTTATATAGAAGTAATTTGTTTTCTTAGAAAATGCCAAAAGAGGTTATTAAAGCAGAAGAGCTCGCAAAGAAGCAACGTGAGATTTCTATATCAGAATTTTTTCTTAAAAACAGGCATTTATTAGGATTTGATAATCCTACAAGAGCATTAATGATGGTTGTAAAAGAAGCAGTAGATAATTCCTTAGATGCATGTACTGAAATGAAAGTTCTTCCTGAAATTAAAATTGAATTAAAAGAAATAAATGAAAACAGATTTATTGTTATAGTGGAAGATAATGGTCCTGGAATAGTTAAACAGCAAATTCCAAATATTTTTGGCAAATTACTATACGGAAGTAAGTTTCATTCTCTTAAAATGAATCGCGGACAACAAGGACTGGGCATAAGTGCAGCTGTTCTTTATTCACAATTAACAACAGGAAAATCAACTAAAATTTATTCAAGAGTTAGCCCAAATAAACCTTCGCATTATTTTGAATTACAAATTGATACTAAAAAAAATGATCCAAGCATATTAGAAGATAAAGAAACTAAATGGGATAAAGATCATGGAACCAAGATTGAAATTGAAATTGAAGGAAGATATTTGAAAGGAAAACAAAGTGTAGATGAGTATGTTAAGGAAACAGCAATTGTAAATCCACATGCTACTTTTATTTATATAACTCCAGAAAAAGAAAAATTTGAATACAAAAGAGTAACAGACGAATTACCAATAGAACCAAAAGAAATCAAACCACACCCTTATGGAATTGAATTAGGGCATTTAATAAAGATGTTGCAAGATACTAGGGCAAATACTTTATCAGGATTTTTACAAAGTGATTTCTCGAGAATTGGATCTGGAACAGCAAAAGAAATTTGTGACAAAGCAAAAATAAAAACAGAAAGAAAACCAAAAAGCTTGGAAGAAAAAGAAATTGAATTATTGTTTAAATCATTGCAGGAAACTAAAATAATGGCTCCTCCAAGTGATTGTTTAAGCCCAATAAAAGCTGAATTATTAGAAAAAGGGTTGAGAAAAGAAATTAATGCTGATTTTTATGTTACAA
>JBBSXG010000010.1:10168-27694 GCA_038045885.1 Nanobdellota archaeon | reverse complement strand
AACTAGAAGTCCAAGTGTTTATAGAGGCAATCCTTTCATTGTAGAGTGCGCTATAGCCTTTGGAGGAGAACTTGAAAAAGAAGCACAAGTAAGATTAATGAGATTTGCTAATCGTGTTCCATTATTATATCAACAGGGAGCATGCGCAATAACAGAAGCTGTTTTAGATACAAGTTGGAAATCCTATGGATTAAATCAAAGTGGAAGTAACATGCCAACAGGTCCAGCTATAATTTTAGTTCATATGGCAAGTGTCTGGGTTCCATTTACAAATGAAGCTAAAGAGGCCATTGCCCATTATGAAGAAATTATTAAAGAAATTAAACTTGCATTGCAAGAATGTGGAAGAAAATTAAGCATTTATATTCATAAACACATTAGAGCAGCTGAACAAAGAGATAAAATTAGTTTATTTGAAAAATATATTCCTGAATTAGCAAGTTCTTTAGCAAACTTAACTGGAAATAAAAAAGAAGTACTAAATGAAAAATTGCAAAAAATATTAAAGAAAGAACTCCCAACATTAGAAGGAAATAATGAAAATGGCAAAAAAGAATAAAACATCTCAAGCATTAAAAGAACTTGGACAAAAAGTGATTAAAGATGTAGATAAAAATAAAAATCCAAGCGTTATTGTTCCTATAAGAGCATTAAGCAATGTTATATTTAATGAAAAAACTAAAACTTTAGAGTTGGGAGATAAAACTTCTACAAGATATTTTTTTAATGTTGCTCATGCTAAAAAGTTTTTACAGACTATTGAAATAGCTTCTATAAGTAAAGATTTGATTAATGAGGAAAAACATGCAAGCTTAAGAGATGTTTTTTACATGGCTAAGAGAACTATTCCTGGAACAAATGTTAACTTAGTAGATGATCAAAGTGAAAGTGACGATATTATAGAAGATCTTGAATTAATTACAGGAAATTCAAGAGAACAATTAAATGTAAATGCAAATAAAAACGGAAGCGTTGTTGGAAAAGTAACGATAGAAGATTCTGGTGATACAATAAGATGGGATAAACTTGGATCCGGAGGATGGAGCATTCCAAGTAACGTCGAAGAAATTAAATTCAAAAGTGTAAACGCAAAATATATTATTTACATGGAAAAAGCAGCTGTTTGGGAAAGATTAAATGAAGATAAATTCTGGGATAAACAAAATTGCATTTTAATTAGTTCACAAGGTCAAACAACAAGGGGAATTAGAAGATTATTGCAAAGGTTATATGAAGAATTTAAACTTCCAATTTATGTTTTATGTGATTTTGACGCGTACGGATTTTATATCTATTCTGTTATAAAATATGGAAGTATCAATTTAGCACATGCTTCAGAGCATATGGCGATTCCAAGTGTAAAATATTTAGGAATTACATCTACTGATATCGAGAAATATGGCCTACATAAAAATTTAATTAAATTAAAAGAACACGACTTAGCTAGGTTAAAACAAATGGCCGAGTATGATTGGTTCAAAAATAATAAAGAATGGCAGAAAGAATTTAAAATAATGAAGCAGCTCGGATCTAAAGCAGAAATCCAGGCATTAAGTGCAAGAGGAATTAGCTTTATATCAAATACTTATCTCCCAGAAAAAATAAAAAATAAAGATTTTTTAGAATGATTTAATTTTGAAAAAATAGTTTAGCATTTCATAATCGGGTTGAAATTTTGTTAAACTGCTTATCCTAATCTCTTCAGTGCTTTTTATTATATCCTTTATTTTATAATCTGAATATTTTAGTAACCTAGAAAACTGTTCTATTCTAAGTAAATGTATTCCAGAAATCGTCCTAGAAACATTCGATTGCCAAGAGCCGATTATCCTCGCTATTTCTTTCTGATCTAAATTTAATGAACTAAAGAATTCCCTTCTAAAATCTGATTTTAATTTAATATAAATGTTCAAGTTTTTCATAATATTAAAGAAATTTTCTTTTTTTCTTTTGCAGATATCAAATAAATTGATTTGCCATAGTTTCCAATAATTATTCCAGTTAGTGACAACTATCTGAACATTATTATATCTTTCATATTTACTTAGTCTATTCTTTACACCTTCCAATTCAAGAGATTTTTGAATCAAATTAATCAAATTATTTTCTTTGATGTTTAAACTGAAACAAATTTGTGTGATGTAATTTTCTTGATAATCTATTCCAACATTTCCTTCCGCAGCGAATAAACCTCTCAATAAAGCTCTCCTTAATTTCTTATTACTCAAAATAGGTTTAGATAGAACTGTTTTTATGACCAATTCAAAAAACTTTCTAAAAACAACACCATTAACTTGTATTTGCAATGCCTCGTTGTTATGCCTTTTTGAGTATCTTATCAAAATTTTATTATAAGGTATTTTTAAATAATTAGACCATTCCTGCTTTAATTTATTATTCTTATCTCTATAATTAACTAAAAATGTAATATCTTTTAATTTTATTAAAAAATAGTCTTGTAAGAAATTTAAAGCTTTTTTTGCGATTTCTTTATCTATTGAAGCATACGTAAGATGATTTTTTTCTTTTCTATTTAAATCAGAATCACCTAAAAATAAACCAACCCCTTCAATAAATTCTTTATTTAAGCTAATCTCTTTTGGTAAAATGAATGCTTTTCTATTATAATTGCCTCTTTTGAGTTTATAAGTGACTTCTATTTTATCACTTAAATCCTTAATTAACCAATTCTTAGGAATTAATTTGGTTATATTGATTTGCATATGGTGATTATATATTAACTTGTATATAAAACTTCCTGAAAAAATTAAAAACAAAGATTTTATAGATTAAGTAGTTTAATAAAACTTTCTATACTTTTATCTGTATGTTAAATATTATAGTTGGTGGATTTTATGGTGACGAAGGGAAAGGTAAAGTTGTTGGTTATTTAAGTTTAAAAGATAACTTTGATTATATTGTCAGAGCCGGTGGCGGTCCACAAGCAGGGCATACAGTTACTAACGGTATAAAAGTAACTCAAATTCCTTCTGGTTTAGTTAACAAAAATTCGAGACTTTTAATTGCTCGAGGTACTATTATTAATCCAGATATTGTTCTAAGTGAGATTAAAAAATACGGTGTTGAAAATAGAATTGGGATAGATTGTGGATGTACTATAATTGATCCGGAACATTTAGAATTAGAAAAAGAATTGGTTCAAAGAATAGGATCTGTTGGCACAGGAACTGGACCTGCAAGAGTTGACAGGTTATTAAGAAAAGGAAAACTTGCTAAGGATATTTATACTCTTAAACCTTATTTAACTGATGTTTCTCGTGAAGTTAATGACGCCCTAAAAAATAACAAAAAAGTCTTAGTAGAAGGGGTGCAGGGTTATGGTTTATCTTTGTTAAATTATAAATTTTATCCTTATGTAACCTCACAAGATACTACATCAAGTCAATTTTTAGCAGACACTGGCGTCGGTCCTAAATTTGTTGATGAAATATTTATCACTTACAAAGCTTATGTTTCTAGAGTTGGTAAAGGTCAGATGAATGAGTGGAGTGAAGAAGAAAAATTAAAATATGGTATTCGAGAGTATGGGACTGTTAGTTCTAGACCAAGAAGATTAGGCAATTTTGATATAGACCTAGCTATTGATTCTTTAATTGGTAATACTGCAACACAAGGAGCTATAACTAATATTGATCGTTTATTCAAAGGAAACGATAATGCCAGAGACTTTAATAAATTAACAAAAGAGGCCCAAGATTTTATAAATAAAATAAATGAAAAGCTGAAAAAAGAATCAAGATTTTTTATAGGAATAACTTTAATTTCTACTGGTTCAAATTTAGAAGAGATGATTGACTTAAGATAGTAAAAATAGAATAAAATAAATTAAATCTCTTTTAGAAACCTTTTTAAAATAATTCTCACGAGTTTTATTAGATGTCCCTCTAGCTTAACCTGGTGGAGCACATGGCTGTTATAGATTGCTGAAACCATGGGGTTGCAGGTTCAAATCCTGCGGGGGACGTTTTATATTCTTCAATATATATTTTTTATAGGTTGTCATGAGGACAACCTTGTGCATAAGCTTTATAAAATAAATGTTCGAGGTGAAGAAATGTTAAATAAATGGATGAAAATAATCGAGCCTTACAACCCGAAGCATCAAAATAAATTCCAACTTTTTATTAACAATTCTTAGAAATGTTTATAAATTCTATATTAATCTTCTATTTTATGTTTGTGGGGCTGTAGCTTAGCCTGGAGATAATTTGGGTTATCGGGTACCTATAGCACTACTTTTAAGCCAAAAGCTTGAAGGTGAGTCTGATAAGGTAGAGAAGATTTAAGGCAAACGTTAAATCTCTATAAGTCCGCAGTTCGAATCTGCGCAGCCCCATTTAATTTAAAATGGAAGACCTTCAAAAAAAAGTATTAAACTTAGAGGAATTACTAAAAAAAGAAGTGGGGTTAGATTGCACAGTAACTGTTCAAGATGATAAAAAATCACTTTTAATAACATATAAAGATTTATCAACAAGGCAGCAAAAATTTATTACCAGTCTAAATGACCAATTTAAGGATATTTTTGTTTATTATGTTTGTAAAAATTCTGATTATGGTCAAAGTGCAAGAGAATTTTCAGACTCTTATAGCGATGATTAGTAAGGCTTTTATACTTATTATTCTTATATTAAATTAATAAAAGGAGGTAGTAATTATGGTTATGAAAAAAGAGATGACAGGAATGTGTGGATGTATGCACCATAAAGTCTTTGGTTGGGTATTATTAATTGTGGGTATTTTATTCTTACTAAGAGATTTTGGTGCATGGAATTTTTGGAACATCCAATGGTATAGTGTAGCATTTGTTTTGGTAGGATTAGGAGCCGGTTGTAAATGTTGTGATAGAGGAATGTGTTTCTAATTCCTTTTTATTTTTTTTATTAAATTTTATTGAACTACAGCACCTTCTTTAATATCTTCATCAGGAGTTAGCAAAATAACCTTATCATCTTTTACTGCTGCAAGAATCATTCCCTCGCTTTTAATCCCCCTTAATTCTCTTTGCTCTAAATTAGTAATCACAATTACTTTTTTATCCATTAAATCTTCTCTTTTATAATAGTTTTTAATACCAGCAACAATAGTTCTTGTCTCATCTCCAATATCTATCTTTAGAACCAGTAACTTGTCAGCTTTTGGATGAGGAGTTGCATCCAATATTCTTCCTACTTTAATATCCAGTTTTTTAAAATCATTGAACGGAATCATTTTTAGCCTCCAAAATAAATTTATTCATACTATTGAATAAATTTTCATATTTATCTGTTTGAGTATAATTCCTTAGATAAGTAGTCATTCCTTGATCTCGTAATAATTTAGAACATAATAAAGCATAATCATAATCATGTGCTTTAAATGCGTAGTCTAATTCTTCACGTAATTTTTTATTAACCATTTCTATGTTTTTAGCTAGAGCATAACTTATAACACAATTTACCATAAAAGCCATTCCGCTATAAAACAAAAATTTCTCTCCATAACTTTCGTAAATTATTTTTCTCTGTCTTTCTTCAAACATACTTACATCTACATTAATAACACCTTTCTCCCTCATTAAATTGTGCAACATCCTCAATTTATTTTCGTCTAAGATAAACATTTTACACCTTTTTGAATAACATCTCACCTTTTTTAACTTTATATTCTTTTTCTACTCCGAATCTACAGTCTTTCTTCTTTCCTAATTTAATGCCTAATTGTTTATTAATTTTTTCACTGGTTTCGGGAATAAAAGGATATAACAAAATTGAAATGACTCTTAAAGATTCTACTAAAGTATAAAGATGTTTTTCAAGTTCTTTTCCCTTTAATTCCCAAACTTTTTCTTGGTTAATGTGTTTGTTAACTTCATTAATAAATTTCCATATTTCAGATAAGGCATTATGCAATTCATATTTATCAAGATATTCATTAATTTTATCCAAATCTAATTTAGAAATTAATTTTTTATCTAATTCTTTTTTCTTCAAAGTTTTAAAGTTCTTTTCGACTAAAGTTAATACTCTAGAAACTAAATTACCAAGGTCATTTGCTAATTCATTATTTATTCTATTTTTTAAAGCTTCTTCTGAGAAATCTCCATCATCCCCAAACGGAATTTCTCTTATTAAGAAATATCTTAAAGAATCGCTAGAATATTTCTTTGCAATCTCAATAGGGTTAACAACATTTCCAAGACTTTTGCTAATCTTTTTACCGTCTGCAGTTAAAAAACCATGAATCAAAATTTGTTTTGATGGTTTTATCTTTGCAGAAAATAACATTGCTTGCCACATTGCACTTTGTTGCCTTAAATTATCTTTCCCAGCTAATTGGGTTACGGGCCACCACTTTTTAAATTCATTAATTTTTTCAGGCCAGCCAATTGCGGAAATATAGTTAATAAGAGCGTCAAACCAAACGAACATTACATGATCTTTATCATTAGGCACATCAATTCCCCAAGGCATCTTCTTTTTTAAGCGAGAAATGCTAAAATCCTCTAAACCCATTTCAACAAAAGATTTTATTTCATTTAATTTTTCTTTAGGTAAAACAAAATTTGGATTATCTTTGTATAATTTTAAAAGATTTTTTCGATACTTTGAGAAACGGAAAAAATAATTTTCTTCATCATAAAATTCTAAGTTTAGATTTGGATGCAGAGGACATTTTCCATTTTCTAGTTCTGAGTCTGTTTTTTCAAGTTCACAGCCGACACAGTATTTAATCTGGTATTTTTTCTTATAGATATCACCTTCTTTCAGGCAACGATTCCAAAATTCTTGAGCCGCCTTTACATGATGAGAATCTGTTGTGCGAATAAAATTATTATAGCTTAAATTTAAGGCTTGTTTTAAGCTATTAAACTTAGCAGCATATTCATCACAATACTTCTTTGGATCTTTTTTTTCTTCTAAAGCTTTTCTATAGATTTTTAAACCATTTTCGTCAGTGCCAAAATTAAAAAAGACATCATCCCCCTGTAATTTCTTAAACCTTGCAATGACATCAGCGTCTATTATTTCAAGAGCAAAACCGATATGAGGATCTGCATTGACATAGGGTAAGGTTGTTGTGATGTAAAACTTTGCCATAATAACGTTTAAAAAACATGTTTATTTAAATATTTGTATGTGCAGTAATAGTATAATGGTAATACTGGAGCTTCCCAATAATTAAGGAAAGAGCTTCGGATCCGGGTCCGATTCCCGGTTACTGCAGACAGCCCCGTAGTGTAGAGGCCAAGCATACGAGACTCTGGATCTTGTGACGGAAGTTCGAATCTTCCCGGGGCTATTCAATAATTTTATAAAATCATTAAAAAGTCTTAATTTCAAAGCTCCTGTAGTCTAGTGGCCAAGGATTCGGCCTTCTCGAACAGAAGTGGAAAGAGGCTGAGACCCGGGTTCGAATCCCGGCAGGAGCAGTTTTTGTTGTATTCAAGATAATACGCGAGTTATTAACAACCTCAATTTAGAAGTATTATGGTTCAGGTGTTCCAAAAGAATGAATATAACTAAGTCCGAATTGATTTGTTCTGAGATTGTAGAATGGCATTAGAGGAACTCTAAAATTATTTAATAATCTCCCAGTTGCATTATCACCAATTATTTTTACTAGATTAAGATCTAAGCCAATTTTAAGGTTCCAATCGGCAAATGTAGCCCCCCCCCTCCTGGTTTGTTGAGGTTAGCTCCAATAACAATCATTAAGGGAATATCTTTTAATTTTTCTGAAAAAATTTCTAAATCAAGCCCGATATGAAATGATTGACTTAAATAATCATCCACCCCCCTGTTATTATCAGGATTGAACCACGGGGCAATTTCATATTTACGATGAAAGAATTTAAATGGTTTTAAGTCATCTGGAATTAAATTTGACCATGCACCTGAAAGAGACATTATATAATCTCCGAGATCAAACCCACCCCCTTCTTTTTTTCTTTGAAAGCCATCAAGATATTCCCTAAATGTAACATTAGCAGTGACTGTGGATGCGGCTAGGATTTTTGCAGTAGATTTATTATATCCTGCAGCAATAAATAATTCATAGTATATTGAATGTTCTATACCCCCAGCGGTAAAGTGCCCCCACTTATCAAGTAATCCATCTGAAAATGTGTCCGTATAATATTCATCCGGAAATAAACTCCATTCACTTGTGTCCCACCAATCTTTATGAGAAGCACTCACATATCCTACATAATTTGCTGTTATGGTGCCTAATCCAATCCCACAGACAATTAAAGGATTTATTTTTTGTTCTTCTTTATCTTCTTTGTATATCTTAGACTGTTGAGAAGAATACAAAATATATTTATTCATATTAGATCTAGACAAAGATATTTTTCCAGATGGAAAAGCAATATTATTTTCAATGAGCTTTTCCCCAAAAAATATTTCACCAGGATTTTGTGCTAAGCTTGCAGTCCTCAATAAAAATGATGCAAGAACCGCCGTTCCACAAGTACGAATGCTCATCGAAATAGCCATTTTGAAATAGTATATAAATACATACTATTCTATTATGGTAAATTTTTTTTTCTTTTTTTAAACAACCCAACCAAAACTGGGACAAATGAAATTAAAATAATCCCTAGAATAAAGTAAGTTAAATTATCATTAACAAAAGGAATATTTCCAAAATAATATCCTCCAAAAACAAATACAGCTACCCATAAAATTCCTCCAATAATATTGTAGCTTAGAAATTTTAAATAATTCATCTTTCCTATGCCTGCAATAAAAGGAGCAAATGTTCTTATTATTGGAATAAATCTGGCAAGAACTATAGTTTTATTTCCATACTTTTCATAAAATTTATGTGTTCTGTCTAAATACTCTTGTTTAATATGTATCCTTTTCCCAAAATAATTGCCAATCCAATAATTAATTGTGTCTCCTAAAATCGCTGCTATTGTTAATGTGAAAAATAATAAAAAAACATTCAAAATATCTTTTGCCGCGAAAGTTCCTGCTACAAATAATAACGAATCTCCCGGTAAAAATGGAGTAAACACTAATCCAGTTTCTAAAAATATTACTAAAAATAAAATTCCGTAAGTTAATACCCCATATTGAGAAATAATTTCTCCTAAATATTTATCTAAATTAAGTATTACATCAATAAAGTCTTTGATCAGTGGCATTATATTTATTAAATTTAAGTGTTTAATAAATTAACTCTTTGTTCTTAGTTTTAATTCTTTTATAGAAGCTAGGTCGTGTGCCTTTTCATAGTTATAGCCTTTTTTCATTAAATTCAATTCAGAATACTCGTGCAATAAAATATCTTTCAGCTCTTTTTTATACTTACTTTCGACCCATATCTCATTTATAGGAATGTACAAATATCTTGCACCATTACCCCCCATAACGAAATCTATATCAACGTTATCTCTAATCAGCTCTCCATTAACAACAAATACTTTTAAATTTTTATGATTCTTTAATCTTTGTACTCTTGGATTAAATTTTAGCTTATATTCTTTTTTCTTTTCAATATATTCTTTTAAATTTTTAATTTGATAAGTTCTGACTTTTAATTCTTTATTAAAAATTCTCTTAAAAATATCAAATTTCATTAAAATTATAAAGATTAACTTATTTAAATATATTATGAAATATGATCAGCATTTTTTGCAGGATTTTGAAACAGCTAAAAAGATAGTTTCTTTTTTAGATATTAAGAAAAATGAAAAAATTCTTGAAATAGGACCTGGAAAAGGAATCTTGACGCAATATTTGCACGAAAAAGTAACTTTAACAGAGATTGATAAAAGATTATACAAGGGATTAAAAGAAAAATTTCCTCAATTTAAAGTAATTAATGGAAATGTTTTAAATTATAATGAAGAATTTGATAAGATAATCTCAAATGTTCCTTATTCTATATGTGAGCCATTAATGAATAAATTGTTAAGAATGCAATTTAAAAAAGCAATTTTAATGTTTCCTGAAAAATTTATGACAAAAGGATTATTGAGTTTAGTAATGCCACATTTTTTTGAAATAAGAGATTTATTGACGGTTAGTAAAAATTTATTTTATCCTGTTCCAAAAATAAATTCTAAAATTCTTGAAATAAAAAAAAGAAGTTTAAACAATAAAGAAAAAATATTATTAAGTATTTACTTGCAATCTGATAAGAAGCTGAAAAATGTTTTTGATTCTGATTTAAGCTTCAAAGATAAGAGAATTTATCAAATGAATTTTGACGAGTGGAAAGAACTTGTTGTTAGACTTGGCTTATAATAAACTTTAAATACCCTAATTAAAATTTTAGATTTATGGCATTAGTGGAACCAAAATCAATGGACGAATGCGTATATTTTACTAATCGGGTTTTAAATAATAATGGTAAGATAAGATGCTGGGTATTTAGAGAAAAATGTCCCAAGTGTAATAAAGCTTTAATGGGCAAACCAAGACACCCCAAAACGAGTAAGATACAAATAAGGGCAAAAGAATTTAAATGTCCGGAATGTAATTATACTATACCTCAGCAAGAGTATGAAGATTCATTAACTGCAAGCATACAATATACCTGTCAATATTGTGGTAATAATGGAGAAATACAAATTCCATTCAAACGTAAAAAAGTTAAAATAGTGGATGAAGTTGAAATGAAAAGTAAAATGATTGAAAGTTTAAGATTTCAATGTCAGAAATGTTTAAAAAATATAGATATAACACATAAACTGAAGTAAAATGGGAAGTAATTTAGATTTAAGAGAACAAGTAAATGATCCCGGTGTAAAAAGCACCTTAGGAGAACTATTTTCTGGAAAAAAAGGTTATGTTGTAAAAGACGAGCCTATTGTAAGGCCATGCAGGAATTGTAAAAAACCTGTAAAAAGTACTGAGAAGTTCTGCCAAGAATGTGGAACTAAAGTTGAATTGGATGTCAAGAAAAATTGTCATGTTTGCAATAAACCTTTAAAAGGTCTTGAGAAATTCTGCACTGAATGCGGTGCTAAAATTTAGGGTTTATATCATCGAGGTCTTTATATAATTTAAGCAATAGATGTTGTATTTCTTCCAAATCATTTATACATCTTTTATGGGCCGACAAATCTTTTTCTTTTAACTGATTTAAAATCGTTTGAAAATCTTTAAAATTTTGATTTATGACCTCGAGAGTTCTTCTTAAATCTGATCTTCTCTTTAGATCTTTCCTATCCAACATCTCAGTTATTTTACCCATTATCTCACAGCCAATCTTATATCTTCAGGTTTAATCGTTTTTCTCTTAGAATGTCTTGCAAATCTAACAGCTTTTTCCCCAATGGAATCTGCAATCTTTTCAAGCTCTTCACGCATAGCAATCTTGGCAGGATCAGAAACTCTTTCTGCCCCCATTTTTTTTAATAATTTTTCCATTGCAACTAACGGTAATATCGCTCTAGGCATAAAAAATAAACTTACTTAGGAATATATAAACCTTACTATCAAAACCTTTATAAATCCTCAAGGAATCTCAAAAGATAACCCTACTGAAATTAATTAGTCGCTGATTCTAGATAGCAGTATAACAAACTAGAATAAATAAAAATGGGAAGAGCAAGTAAACCTAGAGCAGGAAGTTTGCAGTTTTGGCCTAGAAAGAGAGCTAAAAGAATTTATCCAAGTATTCGATCATATCCAAACATAGATAATACTAAATTACTAGGATTTTTGGGATACAAAGTTGGAATGACACATGTTCAAGTCCAAGAAACAAATCCGAGCTTAAAAACAGCAGCTTATACAAGAAATTATCCTGTAACAATTTTAGAATGTCCTCCAATAAAGTTATTTTCAATAAGATTTTATAAAAATACAGATTATGGTCTTAAAGTTATAACAGAAGTTCTTGCTTCAAATTTAAACAAAGAATTATCAAGAAAAATTTCCTTACCAAAAACAATAAAATCAGCTTATCCTGAAATTTTTGATGATGTTAAAGTTTTAGTTTATACTCAGCCTAAATTAGCTTATGGAAAGAAAAAACCAGAAATTTTAGAATTAGCAATTGCAGGAAGTAAAGAAAAAAAATTAAGTTATGCTAAATCTTTAATAAATAAAGAGATAAAAGTTTCTGAAATCTTTAATAATAACCAATATATTGATGTTCACGCAGTTACAAAGGGATATGGTTTCCAAGGGGCTGTTAGAAGACATCATATTGACTTAAGATCACACAAATCAGAAAAAGGACGTAGAAAAAACATCTATGGATCTCAAAGACCTGGAAAAATTCATTGGGGTATGCCAATGCCTGGTCAAACTGGATACAATACTAGAACAGAATATAATAAATTATTATTAAAAATTTCTAATGATCTTAAAGATATTAATCCAAAATCAGGATTTAACAATTATGGAATAATAAAAAATGATTATGTTTTAATTAAAGGGAGCATTCCTGGTGCAAAAAAACGTTTAATTGTTATAACTTATCCACTAAGAACCAAAAAATTACTTCAAAGCGAGGTTAAATATATTAAAAAATGAATTTATTAGACCTAGAAGGAAAAAAAGTAAAAGAGTTAAAATTACCCAATCAATTTGGTGAAGAGTATCATCCTAATTTGATATGGAGATCTGTTATTACAATTCAAAGCAATAAAAGACAATCTTATGGCGCAGATACGGAAGCGGGTAAAAAAGCCTCAGCCAAGCTTTCCAGAAGAAGACGTGATTACAAAGGAAGTTACGGAAAAGGAATGTCAAGAGTTCCAAGAAAAACATTATGGAAAAGAGGATCTCAATTTGGTTGGGTTGGTGCAAATGCTCCCGGAACTGTGGGTGGAAGAAAAGCACATCCTCCTAAAGCATTTAAGATATTAACTAAGAGAATAAATAAAAAAGAAAACAGAAAAGCAATAAGGTCTGCTTTGTCTGCAGTTTTAAATAAAAATTTAGTTTTAAAAAGAAATCATCGTATTCCTGCAATTTATCCTTTAGCTATTGAAAACAAATTTGAAACTTTAACAAAAGCTAATGAGGTTGTAAAAGTTTTGAACAATATCGGATTAAAAGAAGAATTATCAAGGCTAGAAAGAAAAGTCAGGGCAGGAAAAGGAAAATTACGTGGAAGAAAGTATAGAAGTAATGTTGGCCCATTAATAGTTGTTTCTCAAAAATGTAAACTAATGGAATCAGCAAAGAGCTTACTTGGAATAGACGTTGTTCAAATTAAAAACATTAATACAGAATTATTAGCTCCTGGAACACAAGCAGGAAGATTAACAATATTCACAGAAGCAGCAATAGAAAAATTACACAAGGAAAATTTATTTAATTAAAATGGAAGCAATAAAATATCCAATATCAACTGAAAAGTCTGTAAGATTAATGCAGTCAGAGAATAAGTTAACCTTAATAGTTGATTTGAAAGCAAAAAAGCAAGATATTAAAAAAGCATGTGAAGAGTTGTTCCAAGTTAAAGTTGTAAAGGTAAATACTTTAATTACAATGAAAGGGCAGAAAAAAGCTTACGTTAAATTAGCCAAAGAAACTCCTGCAATTGATGTCGCAACAAAATTAGGATTAATGTAAAATGGGTAAAAGAATTATAACACAACGTAGAGGAAAAGGCTCTCTTACTTATAGGAGTCCTGGTCATAGGTATTCTTATCCGATAAGTTATCCAAAAACAGAAGAAAAAATAACAACTGAAATTCATAAAATAATTAAAAATGCTGGAAGAACAGCACCTTTAGCTTTAATAAAAATAAACAATGAAATAAGTTCAATTCCTGCAGCATTAAACTTGAGAGAAGGAGATATAGTAAGTTACAATGAGAAAAATGATAATGCTAAATTACAAATATTAAAATTAAAAGATATTCCTGAAGGAACAGCAATTTATAATATTGAAGGCAGTCCAGGAGATGGTGGGAAGTTTTGCAGGGCAGCTGGAACAGGTGCTATTGTTGTTTTAAGAACAAAAGATTACATTGTAGTTAAATTACCTTCAAGAAAAGAACGCAAATTTAATCCTGATTGCAAAGCAGCTATTGGAGTTATTGCCGGCGGTGGAAAAGCGGAGAAACCAATGTTGAAAGCTGGGAAGTATCATCATATTATGCGTGCTAGAAATAAATTATACCCAAAGACATCTGGAGTAGCAATGAATGCTGTAGACCACCCATTTGGTTCTGGTAGAGGAAGACATGTAGGTAAACCAAAGACTCCAAAGAAGAATGCACCTCCAGGAAGAAATGTTGGAGCAATCAGAGCAAGAAGAACAGGGTGGAAGAGATAATGGTAAGAACATTTAGTTTCAAAGGCATGACAATAGAAGAATTACAGAAGCTTGATTTAAAAGATTTTATGAAATTAATTCCTGCACGTCAAAGAAGATCTTTAAAACGTGGATTTAGTGAAGATCAAAAAAAATTATTATCAAAAATAGATAAAACTTTACAAGGGCATTATAAAAAGCCAATAAAAACTCATTGCCGCGATATAATCATTTTACCAAAAATGGTTGGCTTAGTAATTCATGTTCATGTTGGAAATAAATTTACCCCAATAATGATCCCCCCTGAAGCAGTTGGGATGTATCTTGGAGAATTAACAATGACACGTTCAAAGGTAGCACACTCGGCTCCAGGTATTGGTGCAACAAAATCGAGTTCAGCTATATCGGTAAAATAAAATGGAAGCAATTGTTAACGCAAAAAATCTTAGAATTTCAACTAAGAAATCTTATGAGATATGCAATTTGATTAGAAACAAGACTACTGAAAAAGCTAAAAGAATATTATCAGAAGTTGTTGAAATGCAAAGAGCTGTTCCATATAAGAAGTTTTTACGCGATACGCCTCATAGAAGAGGAATGGCTGCAGGACGTTATCCTGTTAAAACGTGTTATGAAATATTGAGGTTAATTAAAAATGCTGAAGCAAATGCGCAAAATAAAGGACTAACAAAAGATTTAGTTATTTCACACATTTCTGCTGATAAAGGAGCAAAGATAATGAGATATGGTGCAAAGCGTAGAGCAAGAATGAAAAATACCCATATAACAATAGTTGTAAAAGAATCCAAGAAAGAGGCTAAAAAATGATTGAAAAACAAATTGTAAAAAAGCATATGAAAGAATATTTAATGCAAGATTTCATTAAATCGTATTTGCCTACTGGAAGTTATAGCAAAATAGATTTAAAGAAAACTCCTCTTGGTGAAAAAATAATAATTCATACCTCGCGTCCTGGATTAGTCGTAGGAAGAAAAGGTGCTAATTTATCTGAATTAACTTCAGTTTTAAAAAATAAATATGGAATGGAAAATCCTCAGATAGAAGTCGCTGAAATACAAGATGCTAATTTAGATCCTAAATCAGTTGCTGAAAGAATCGCATCTTCATTCGAAAGATTTGGTCCTAAGAGATTCAAACCAATAGGATACAGAGCATTACAAAGTATTTTGGATGCTGGAGCAATTGGGGCAGAAGTTGTAATTGCAGGAAGAGGTGTTCCAAGCAGCAGATCAAAAACATGGAGATTTTTAGCAGGTCACATGAAAAAATCAGGGGACATCTCAGAAAATTTTGTAAAGCGTGCTTTAACAGTAGCCAATCTTAAATCAGGAAGCATTGGAATTAAAGTTAACATACTAACACCAGATGTCATATTGCCAGATACAATCAAAATAAAAGATCATCCGAAAATAGTTATCGAAGAAATTAAAGAAATAAAAATTGAGGAAAAGTCAGAGAAAGAAGAGAAGCAAGAAAAGCCAAAAAGAACAAGAAAAAAGAAAGCAGAAAATGAAAAAAATAGAACTAAAGCAGAAGAGTAAGGAAGAATTAACCAAACAATTAGTTGAGTTAAGGCGCGATTTAATGAAGTTAAACTCTCAAAGAGCTACAGGAACAGTTCCAGAAAATCCAGGAAACATAAAAAAGTTTAGAAGAACTATAGCTCGTATTTATACTATTTTGAATGATAAAAAAATCAAGGAGGTGAAAAGGTAAAAGACATGAACAACATCTGTCCTAAATGTGGTTTAAAACTAGAGCTTTGCGTTTGTGAATCACTAGCCAAAGAAACCCAAATCGTTACTGTAAGAACAGTAAAGCGCAGATTTGGTAAAGTAATAACGCTTGTGGGGGGGATTGATAACAAGGCAGTTAATCTTAAGGAACTTGCAAAAAAACTTAAGGAAAAACTTGCTTGCGGAGGCACAGTAAAAGATCATATTATTGAACTCCAAGGAAGTCACGTTCAACAAGCAAAACAAGAACTCATAAGACTTGGATTTGATTCCGTTAGTATACGAACAGCTTAAGAAAAAACACAAAAGTATTAACCATAAAAATGAAAGCAAAGAACATAGGCATTGAAGTAAATATTCCTAATCAGGAATGTAATGATAAAAAATGTCCTTTCCACGGAGATCTAAAACTACATGGAAGAATCTTTTTTGGAGATGTTACTAAAGTTGATACCAATAAATCAGCAACTGTAGAATTTTTGCATTTCTATTACCTTCCAAAATATGAAAGATATGAAAGAAGAATTACTAGAATTAGAGTTCATAATCCTCCTTGTATAAATGCTAAAATTGGAGATAAGGTAAAGATAATTGAGACAAGAAAAATCTCAAAAACAAAAAATTTTGTCATAGTTGAGGTGACTAACAAATGAAATCTGTAACTTCAAGAATTACAAAGGCACTGCCTTTTGGATCAAGATTGGAAGTTTGTGATAATTCTGGAGCTAAAAGAATAAGATTATTTGGAGTAAAAGGGCACAAAACAAGGAAAGGACAATATCCGGCAGCAGGTGTTGGTGATTTAATTTTTGCTTCGATAGTTAAAGGAAAACCAGGAATGAAAAAAGAAACAGTTCTTGCAATAGTTGTAAGGCAAAAGAAAGAATATAGACGAGAAACTGGAGAAAGAATAAAATTTGAAGACAATGCAGCCGTAATTTTAAAAGATGATAAAGGAAATCCTAAAGGGACAATATTAAAAGGACCGATAGCAAAGGAGGCTGCTCAGAAATGGCCTGGAATAGCAAAACTAGCATCAATTGTAGTATAAAATGAAAAAATTATTTTCAACACATTGGAAATCCAGTAAACAACCTAGAAAGCAGAGAAAATACATAGCTAGGGCACCATTACATCTCAAACATAAATTTTTAGGAGCTCATTTATCAAAAGAACTTAATGCAAAATATAAAATAAAAACCTTGCCTGTAAGAAAAGATGATGAGGTCATAATAAAACGCGGGCAATTTAAAGGAATTAAAGGAAAGATTGAAAAAGTTAATTTAAGAAAAACTAGAATATTTGTTGTCGGTGCTCAACAAAATAAACGTGATGGTAATAAGGTGTTTTATCCAATACATCCTTCAAATGTTATCATCACAGAATTGAACTTGAAGGATAAGGAAAGAGTTAAGGTTATAGAAAGGAGAAATAAAAAATAAAATGGCAAAAAGACATTTATTTTCATTGAATGCGCCAAAAAACTGGCCTATTGAACGTAAAAAATATACTTGGGTTACTCGTCCTAGTC
>JBBSXG010000010.1:0-10158 GCA_038045885.1 Nanobdellota archaeon | reverse complement strand
TAGTCCTGGCCCTCATAAATTAGAGAAATGTTTACCTTTAAACTTATTAATTAAAAATTTGTTAAAATACTCAAGAACAGCGAGGGAAACAAGAACAATATTGAATAGCGGAGAAATTTTAGTTGATAATAAAATAAGAAAGGATCAAAAATTCCCAATAGGAATAATGGATACGATTCATGTTAAAAAAACAAAAGAAAATTTTAGATTAATTGTAAATCAAGATAATAAATATGAATTAAAGAAAATTACCGAGACAGAAAGCAAACTAAAACCTTGTAGGATTATTAATAAAAAAACTTTGGGAAAAGGTAAGGTACAATTAAACTTATTTGATGGAAGAAATATTTTAGTAGACAAGGATATTTACAAAGTCGGGGACACAGTAATCTTTGATTTGGAAAAGAATAAAATTGTTGATCATCTTAAATTAGACAAAGGTGCTGTCATTTACATTCTTGACGGAAAATATACTGGTTATATAGGAAAAATAAATGAAATTGTTAACGAAACTGGATTTAAAGCTAATAAAGTATTATTTACTGTAAATAAAGATAAATTTGAAACATTAAAGGATTACGCCTTTGTAATACCTGAGGAACTAAATAAAAAATGAACCCGATGACAAATTTAAGGATAGAGAAAATAACCATTAACATAGGAGTTGGAGAAGCAGGAGATAAATTAAACAAAGCAACAAAATTATTAGAAAGAATTACTGAAGCTAAACCTGTTCAAACTATAACAATGAAGAGAATTCCTACTTGGGGTTTACGTCCAAAATTACCTATAGGCACTAAGGTTACCTTACGTGGAGCAAAAGCAGAACAAGTATTATCAAGATTATTTAAGGCTGCAGATAATAAATTAGATATAAAAAAAATTGATAGTAGTGGAAACTTTTCATTTGGAGTTAAGGAATATTTAGATATTCCTGAAGTAGAATATGATCCTGGGATTGGTGTTATAGGATTGGAAGTTGCAGTAACTATTGAAAAACCAGGATTTAGAATAAAAAAGAGAAGATTGCATCGTTCATACATAGGGAATAAACATCTTATAACTAAAGATGAGACTAAAAATTTTGTTATCAATAAATTTGGTGTAAAAATAGTAGAAGGAGAAGAAGAATGAGCTACAGTAATTTTAATAAAGCTTTTAAGCAGTTGAAGGTGAAGCCGGCTAAACTCACCAAATACATGAAACATAATGCTCCAAAACCAAGAAAGTTTGGTGTAGCGTCAAGACGCTGTAAATTATGCGGAAGAATAGGAGGGCACATAAGAACTTATGGTATTAATCTATGCAGACAATGCTTTAGATTAAATGCAAAAAACCTAGGTTTCAAAAAATACTCATAAAATGGCACTTAATGATCCATTAGGAAATGTACTTTCACATATAAATAATTGTGATAAAATAGGAAAGCCTGAGATAGTTGTTAAACCAGCATCTAAATTAATCATAAGTGTTCTTAACTTAATGAAAGAAAATGGTTATCTTGGAAGCTTTGAAGTAATTAAAGATGGTAGAAGTAATTTAATTAAGATAAATCTGCTTGGAAATATAAATAAATGCGGGGTAATAAAGCCAAGATTTGCATTTAAAACAGAAGATTTAAACAAATTTGAAAAAAGATTCTTACCTGCACGCGATTTTGGTTTTATCATTGTATCAACTTCAAAAGGATTGATGACACATAATGATGCACGCAAAAATAAGTTTGGAGGAAGATTAATTGCATATGTCTACTAAAGTTAAACCAGAGATTAAAGAAGAAATCGAGATTCCTGAAAATGTTAAGATTGAGTTAGATTCTGGAATGATAAAAGTATCAGGTCCTGCTGGTTCAAATGAACGTGAACTTAGACATCCTACAGTTGATATTCAAAAACAAAATGATAAATTAATTTTAATAGCAAAAAACCAGAACAAAAATAATAAGCGTTTATTAAAATCATTCAAATCGCATATCAGTAATCTGATTGCTGGAGTAACTAACATTTATGTTTATAAATTAAAAATTTGTTCAGGGCACTTTCCAATGAATGTTGCTGTTTCAGGATCTAATATTGTAATAAAAAACTTTTTTGCTGAAAAAATTCCTAGACATGCGAAAATATTAAAAAATGTTAACGTAAAAATCGATTCTGATATCATAACTGTTACTGGAACAAATAAGGAATTAGTCGGACAAACAGCTGCAAATATAGAACAAGCATGCAGAATCACAAATAGAGACAGAAGAGTATTTATGGACGGGATATATATTACTTCAAAAGATGATGAATAACAAAGGAATTAAGAAAAGAAAGAAGCCTAGTTTTATTAGGTATAACTCTGAATATTTAGCTAGAATTACAAGTAATTGGAGAAGGCCAAAAGGACTCCATAATAAAGTTAGATTAAAGAAGAAAGGGCATATTAAATCACCTGCTGTGGGGTACGGGTCTCCAAGGGAAGTTTTTGGATATTACCATTCAAAATTTGATTACGCTTTAATTAATTCAGAAAAAGACTTAGTAAATTTAGACAAAAAATATGTTCTTTTGTCTGGAAAGTTAGGAATAAAAAATAGAATTTTATTATTAAAAAAATTAAAGACTTTGGATGTCACAATATTAAACATAAAAGACATTGAAAAATATATAAATGAAGCAGAAGAAAAATTAAAACAAAACAAACAGAAAAAACAAACTGAGAAACAGAAGAAAGAAGAATCTAAGAAAAAAACAGAAAAAATAACAACTGAAAAAGAAATTAAAGAATTGACAGCTGAAGAAAAACTTGAAAAAGAGAAATTAGAGAAAAAGAAAATACTTGAGAAAGCACAATGAACCTGAAAACACAAACTAGAATTGCAGCCTCATTGTTTGGGGTCGGAAAGAAAAGAGTCTGGATAGATCCGACTAGAGCAAGTGAGGTTAAAGAAGCAATTACAAAGAAAGATATTCAAGGATTGGTTAAAAAAGGTGCAATAAAGATAGTACATAAAAGAGGCATATCATCTTTTAGAGTAAATAAAATAAAATCACAAAAGAGAAAAGGAAGACAGAAAAATATTGGTTCAAGAAAAGGTGCATTTGGCGCAAGAATCCCAAGGAAAGAAATATGGATGATAAAAATAAGAAATCAAAAAGGATTCTTAAAAGATCTTCGTGATAAGAGCTTAATTTCAAGAAGAAACTACAGAATCTTATACAGAAAAGCCAAGGGCGGATTCTTTAGAAGTGTAAGACATGTAAAATTATTCATAGAGGAGCGTAATCTAGCAGAAAATGGCAACAAATAAAGCATATACAGTGAAATTTAGAAGAAAAAGACAGAACAAAACTAATTACAAAGCTAGATTAAGATTACTTGTTTCAAGAAAAAACAGATTAGTTATTAGAAAATCAATAAATAAAGTTTATTTACAGCTTGTTAAATATAATCCCAAAGGAGATGAAGTTTTACTTAATATAGAGTCTGGTAAATTAAAAAAGTATGGATGGAAATATAAATTAAATAACATTCCAGCTTGTTATTTAACTGGATTATTATTCGGATTAGAAGCTAAAAAACACAAATATGATAATGCTATTTTAGATTTAGGGTTAAATGTTTCTGTTAAAGGTGCATCTTTATATACAGCATTTAAAGGAATTGTTGATTCTGGATTAAATGTTCCTTATGATAAAGAAATTTTGCCAAGTGAAGACAGAGTAAAAGGAAAACATATTGCAGATTATGCTTTGTTATTAAAAAAGAATCCAGAAACTTACAAAAAACAATTTTCAGCATACCTTAGTAAAAATGTAATGCCTGAGGATATAGTCAAAAATTTTGAAGAAGTTAAAAATAAAATAATCGGAAATTACAGCAAATGAAAGAAGAAATCTTAGAAAAAGTTGAAGGAATTATAGTTCCGATTCCTGAAGAAGTTGTAGTTATTGAAAAACCACTTGTAAAAACAGACTTGGACAGGTGGACTCCTAAAACAGAAATTGGAAGAAAAGTAAAAAGCAAGGAGATACAAAATATAGATGAAATTTTAAGATCAGGCGGAAAAATACTTGAATCAGAAATAATTGATATTCTAGTTCCGAATTTGCAAACAGATTTATTATTAGTAGGACAATCAAGAGGCAAATTTGGTGGCGGGAAGAGAACAATATGGAGACAAACACAAAAGAAAACTAGTGAAGGAAACAAGCCAAAATTTGGAATTGTAGCCATTGTAGGCAATAAGGATGGTTATGTTGGAATTGGATTAGGAAAATCAAAAGAAACAATGCCTGCAAGAGAAAAAGCTATAAGAAAAGCAAAATTAAGTTTGATTCGTGTAAAACGTGGGTGTGGTTCATGGGTATGTGGTTGTGACAAGAATCATTCTATTCCTTATTCAGTTAAAGGAAAACAAGGAGCTACTTTAATAAAATTAATGCCTGCTCCAAAAGGTACAAAATTATGTATTGAAAAAGAATGCCAAAAAATATTGGATTTAGCAGGAATCAAGGATGTTTATTCAAAAGTTTCAGACGCAAAAACAAAAATGAATTTAGTTTATGCATGTTTTGATGCACTTAAAAATTTATCAAAAGTTAAAGTGAAAGGAAAGGAAGATGAGTAAATTAGCAGCAATTAGAATTCGTGGAGAAATTGGATTAAGCGGAGAAAATAGATATACAATGAGTCTGCTTAAGCTATTTAATAAAAATTATTGTGTTGTTGTTAATAATTCAAAAAATTATATTGGAATGTTAACGAAGATTAAAGATTATATAACTTGGGGGGAAGTTAATGAAGAAACTATTTCTTTATTAATAAAAAATCGTGGCAGATTAGCAGGAAATAGAAATATTACAGAAGAATATTTAAAAGAAAAAAATATTAATTTAAATGAATTCGTAAATGATTTTGTCTCTAATAAAAAAACATTCAAGGATATTCCTGGATTAAAACAATTTTTTAGATTAAAACCGCCAACACATGGATTTGAACGCGGTGGAATAAAAAGACCATTTAGTCTTGGTGGAGTTTTAGGATATAGAAAAGATAAAATTAATGATTTAATTAAAAGGATGCTTTAAGATGATAAACAAAAGAAAAAAACTTTCAAGATATCGTGGAAGCCATACACATGGTGGAGGAGCCAAGAAGAAAAGACGTGGTTCTGGTCATCGTGGTGGAGTAGGAATGGCTGGAAGTGGTAAGAGAGCAGACCAAAAGAAATTTATGATCCTTAAATTATATGGAAAAGAATACTTTGGAAAGCATGGATTTAAGCGTCCTTTGAATAAAGTTCTTCACATTAATTCATTAAACTTGGAGGATTTAGAAAGAAACTTGAATAAATACTTAGACAATAGATTAGTACAAAAAGAAAAAGATTTTTATTTGGTTAATCTTAATACTATTGGTTATGATAAACTGCTTGGATCTGGAAATGTTTCGAATAAATATAAAGTAATAGGAAAAGTTTCAGAAAAAGCGAAATTGAAGATAGAAGAAGCAGGCGGAATTGTTGAGGAAAAATAAATGACATTTATAGATAATTTACTTCAATTTTTACCTGAAGTAAAAGGACCAGAACAAAAATATCGTCCTTTCAGCCAAAAAATTAAATGGCTTTTAATAATGTTGGTTGCATATTTTATTCTTGGTGTTATTCCTCTTTATGGTTTAGGAGAGAATGCATTACAACAATTTGATTTTCTTGCTATTATTCTTGGAGCTCAGTTTGGTTCTATAATCTCTTTAGGAATTGGACCAATGGTAACCGCATCTATTGTACTGCAGTTGTTAAATGGTTCTGGAATTTTAAAATTAGATACTACAACTCATGAAGGAAGAGTATTTTTTCAGGGATTACAAAAATTATTAGCTATATTTTTTATAATATTTGAAGCTTTAATATATGTTTTTATGGGAGGATTGTCTCCTGCAGCAGGATTTTCTCCGTGGATCATTATCTTTCAATTAGTTATTGGGGGATTATTAATATTATTTATGGATGAAGTTATAAGTAAATGGGGAATAGGCTCAGGATTAAGTTTATTCATTGCGGCAGGGGTATCAAGTCAGATCGTTATAAGTGCCCTCTCTCCTTTAACTTCAACAGGAGCCTTAGCTTTTGGTTCCGGTGAAGCACCTGTAGGAAGAATTTTTGTATTTTTTGCAGCATTATTTGGAAATAGGCCGATTGAAGCTATTTTAGCCCTTTCAGCAATTTTAGCAACAGTTGTCGTTTTTGTTGTCTCAGTTTATGCTCAAGCAATGAAAGTTGAAATTCCATTATCTTTTGGAATGGTTCGTGGTTACGGAATGAGATGGCCTTTAAAATTTATTTATACAAGTAATATTCCAGTTATATTAGTATCTGCTTTGCTTGCTAATGTACAGCTATGGGCTAGTTTGCTTGAACGGTGGGGTAAGCCATTTTTAGGAACATTTGTAGGAAATCAGCCTGCTTCAGGATTAGTTGTTTGGATCTTCCCTCCGAATTTATTAGAAAATTTAATTACTGGAGGATTTTCTTTAATACAGATTGCTCACGCAATGTCATATGCAGCATTTATGATTATGGGGGCAGTAATTTTTTCAATATTTTGGGTTCAGACTTCTGGAATGGATGCAAAGTCTCAGGCAAAACAAATATTAGCTTCAGGTTTACAAATCCCTGGATTTAGAAAAGATGAAAGAGTATTAGAAACACTTTTAAACAGGTATATAATGCCCTTAACAATAATGGGGGCTATAGCAGTTGGATTTTTAGCCTCGACAGCAGACTTACTTGGCGCATTATCTAGGGGAACAGGAATACTGTTAAGTGTAATGATAATTTACAAATTATATGAGGATATTGCACAACAAAATATGATGGATATACACCCTGCTTTAAGAAAAATGATGGGGGGGAGTTAAATGGCTTTCGAAAGTATAACAACAGGAGCAATAACATTTTTGCAAGTTTTTGCTAATTGGAATCCTGTATTTAGTTTATTATTGATCTCACTTTTTTTAGGAATAATTTCAACATTATGTTATAAATATTTAACAAATCAAAAATTGATTAAAGAAACAAAAGACGATATGAAAAGACTTCAAGAGGAAATGAAGTTATTAAAAGGCGATCCCAACAAAATGCTTGAGAAACAAAAAGAATTAATGCAAAAAAATGCTCCTTTAATGAAAGAATCGTTTAAAGTTGTCTTTTATACAATAATTCCTTTTGGGGTAATCTTTTTATTAGTCAGAGAAGCTTATAACCCTCTAGGAAAGATAGCATTTGGATTAACATGGTTCTGGATATATTTTATATCTTCTCTTTTATTTAGTATAATATTAAGAAAAGTATTGAAGGTGCATTAAAATGCCACAACCGGGTAAAAGATCAAGAACTTTAAGAAGAGTTTATGTCAAAACTCCAGGTAATAGAAATAAAATACTTTACAAAGTAAGAAAACCAAAAACAGGGACTTGCGCTAATTGTGGGGCAACACTTCATGGTCTTGCAAGGGGAATTTCTAGTAAGATAAGAAATTTATCAAAATCAAGTAAACATCCTAAAAGGATTTTCGGTGGAAATTTGTGCCACAATTGTGCAAAGCTTGAAATTATTAAGAGGACAAGAAAATGATTGGAAGGGTAATTGTAAAATTATCCGGAAAGGAAGCCGGGAGATATGGGATTATAGTAGATCAACTTAATGAGAATTATGTTTTAATAGATGGAAACTTAAAAAGAAGAAGATCTAATTTAATTCATTTAGAACTTACAGAACAAGTTTTGGATATCAAAAAAGGGGCGCCTACATCAGAAGTCAGGGAAGCAATGAAAAAAGCTAGATTAAAAGTTACTTCTCCAAGAGCTAAAGTAGAGAAAGAAGTAAAAGAAAAAACGAATGGCAAAGGAAAAAAATAACCAAGATATCCAAAAGAATTATCTAGAACTACAATTACTAGTAAATCAAATTTCTCAGATTCAGCAACAAATTATTTCAATTCAGACTCAACTTAACGAGATCAAAAGTTTAAAAGACAGTCTTGAAAAATTAAATAAAGTTAAATTAAATACCGAGATTTATGTTCCACTAGGATTAAATATTTTCACAAAAGCAAAATTAATTAATAATAATGAATTCTTAGTTGCAGTCGGTAATGACATACTTGTAGAAAAATCTTTGGAAGAAACAACCGAACTACTAAGTAAACAAATAGTAGAAGTTGAGAAGATAATATTGGAACTAGAGACGCAACTTAACGCTTTAGATGCTAATGCTGGGGAAATTCAGACAAACATCCTTAATCTAAGCAATAAACAATAATTATTTAAATCATAAATCCCATTTTTTAAACATGAAAAAGTTGGTGATAGCTTTCATACTCCTAGTTCTCGTTTTTGTAGTATATAATTCATTTTTTGATGAAGAACCTAAAATAACTTCTTTCGCAGCATCCTGCTCTGTTGATTCAGACTCATGTGTTTCTTCCGGAAGCAGAAGATGCATAGGAGATTTTACTTATGAAATATGTGGGGATTATGATTCTGACTCATGTTTAGAATGGAGTGCTGTATATAATTGTAATGCGGATCAAGTCTGTAAAGAAGGAACTTGTATTGTTCAAGTTACAATTCCAAGTGTTCCGAGTAATTTACAAGCTAATCCATCATCAAATTCAATAAGGTTAAATTGGCAAGATAATTCAAACAACGAACAAGGATTTAAGATAGAAAGAGCAGTAGATTCAATACTTCCAATTAAAATAGTAACGGCAGATGCAATTGGTGGTTATAAACAAATAGCAACAGTAGCGGCAAACGTTAATAGTTATATAGATTCAGGATTACAAGAGAGTACAACATACGAATATAGAATAAGATCATATAATTCAGCCGGTAGTTCAAGTTATTCAAATACTGTAAGTATAATTACTTTAAGCACATGCACAAATGAATGTTCTCCTATTAATGCGAATGAATGTTCTGGTATTGGTTATAGAATATGTGGGAATTATGATCAAGATTCTTGTTTAGAATGGGGTACTATAACTAGTTGTTCTACTGAGCAAACTTGCGTTAACGGAGCTTGTTTAACTAAACCAAAAAATGATCAACGAAACTGCATAGACGGAACAAATCATAATTCTTGCTCTGTAAGGAAGCCAAAATATTGCAATAACGGAGTTTTAGCAAATAATTGTGCTTTATGCGGGTGTAATAACAATGGTGTTTGTTCAAATAATGGATTATGTCTATCAATAAATTATACCTCTAGTAATGATCCAACTATTTTGATAAAATCTCCTTCAATAAAATACATTCCTAAAATGAACATAGATATCAACAAACAATTTTTATTAGATCTTAATAGCAATATATTAAGTAATGAAGATGTTATTATTAAATTTTCAGGTAACAAAAATACCTTCAATTCAGAGTTAATTGACTGTAATCTAAATAATAATCTTTTAACATGCAATCCTAGGAATCAAGGAAGTGTAATTTTAAATCTGGTAGCAAGCAATTCATTCAAGAACAAAAATTTTAATATAAATCTGGAAATAGTTAAAAATGAAAATAATGGGATTAAAAAAAATAAACCTATAGCAAGTCTAGGTAGAGATGTTAGTGTTCCAATAAACTCTTATTTTCTTTTAGACTCCTATTTATCTTATGACCCCAATAATGACTTGGATGAAAATTCTTTCGAATGGTATGAAAAAGACAAGTTAATCGGAACTGGAAGAAGTATAAAACTAATTTATCCTGAAATAGGATTGCACGAGATTCGGTTAATTATTACTGATTTTTCTGGATTAAAAGATGAAGATGGATTTATTGTTAATGTTGTTAATCGAAATTTATGCAAAAATACAAATGCAAATTATTTTCCAGATGACACTTTATGTAATAAAAAATGGCCTTCCCAAGATGGAGATATTATTATAATAAACAGCAGGGAATATTCTTGTAACCTAGTTGAAGTTTGCGATGAATCAACAGATTATATAATAGAAGATGCTATAAACTGTTGCTCTGGCGTAGACTTACAAGACTCGAGAAAATCAAGCTCATGTAATTTCGCAAATAAATATTCTCAGGGAATCTCAAAAAAATGTCAAGCATTATATTTGATTAAATCTCTAGGGTCAGAAAGCATTTACATGCAAGACT
>JBBSXG010000009.1:0-6967 GCA_038045885.1 Nanobdellota archaeon | reverse complement strand
ATGGAAGAATTGCTTGGAATCTTCTTTCTCTTGCCGAGATCCCCGTTCCGGCTGCGGAGTCCCCCTCTACAATAAATAATTCAGCTTTGCTTGGATCTCTTTCTTGACAATCTGCTAATTTTCCAGGCAAGCTTCCAGATTCTAATACACTTTTTCTTCTAGCTAACTCGCGAGCTTTTCTTGCAGCTTCTCTTGCTCTTAATGCATCTAATGCCTTTGAAATTATTGCTTTAGCTACATTAGGATTTTCTTCTAAAAAATTAGACAAATTTTCATAAACTATTGAATCAACTATACCTTTAATTTCTAAATTTCCTAATTTAGTTTTAGTTTGGCCTTCAAATTGTGGCTCTGGAACTTTTAACGAGATTATACATGCTAAACCTTCTCTAATATCATCTCCACTTAACTTATCATCATTTTTTTGAAAATTCTTTTTCTTTATGTAATCATTAAATGCTCTAGTTAATGCAGTATAAAATCCAACTAAATGAGTTCCACCTTCTATAGTGTTAATATTATTTACAAATGAAAAAACACTTTCAGAATAAGTATCATTATATTGAAATGCAACTTCAACATTAATCTCCTTAACTTCTTTGCTAAAATAAATTATGTTAGAATGCAACTTATTTTTATTTTTATTTAACTCTTCAACAAAACTTACTATTCCACCTTCATAATAAAATGTTTCTTCTTTGTTATTACGCTCGTCTTTAATGCTTAGTTTCAATCCTTTATTTAAAAATGCTAATTCTTTCAATCTATTAGCTAAAATATCATAACTAAATTCTAATGTGGTAAAAATTGTTTTATCTGGAAGAAATGTAACTTTTGTTCCTGTCTCATTTGTTTCTCCAATAACTTCTAATTGAGAAACTGTTTTGCCTTTTTCATATCTTTGCCTATAAATTTTATTATCTCTTTTAATTTCAACTTCTAAATACTCACTAAGAGCATTTGTAACACTTATTCCAACTCCATGCAATCCACCTGAGACTTTATATGTTCTTTTATCAAATTTTCCACCTGCGTGTAATATTGTCATAACAACTTCTACAGCTGGTTTTCCTTCTTCTGGATGTATATCAACAGGAATACCCCTTCCATTATCTTCAACTGTTATTGAATTATCTTGATGTATAATAAGTTTAATTTGATTAGCATAACCCATTAATGCTTCATCTATAGAATTATCTGTGGCTTCTTTGACTAGATGATGCAATCCTTTTATATCCGTGTCCCCAATGTACATTGGGGCTCTCTTTCTTACAGCTTCTAAATCTTTTAATACAACTATATTTTCAGCGCTATAAGATTTTGATGGTGTCATATTTAATTTCCCCTTGTAAGATTATAGTTAAAAAATATCTTAAAGTATAAAAAGCTTTTTACTTTAAAACTGCAAAATTTTATAGTTTTAAGGCCTATAAATCTAAATTAAAAAAATTTAATAGAAATGTTTATAAAGAAAATTTGTAAATTTTTAAACGAAGCTCAAATTGAGCTACTCTTCTATTCCTTGTTGAGTAATTGTTAATTCATCAAAAATTTCCCTAGATTTTAAAAATTTATTATAATATGCTTCTGCACTTTTTCTAATCTTAGCTGTATCTAATAAATCATAAAATCTAGAATTCTTTGGTAATAATTTATAAGCTACTTTTGTTCCAGTTAATCCGATATTATTTATAGTTACCCATTTTTCTTCTTCATTAAATTTATCTTTATAATATAACATATGATTTATTCCAACTACAATATTTAATTTACGATTAGTAACTAAATCATGAGCAAAAGTCTCTGGGGTTGTATTTGCTTTAATACAATCTGATAATTTATTCCCAATATTGGTAGTTATTCTGTAAATATCGTCAGCATATCTTATATTTTGTTGGGAAGTTCCTGTAGCCCCTATAACACTTACAGCATATTCTCTAAGACTTGATTCATTAAGATATATTGAGATAATCTGATTTAAAGGAATTTTAGAAACTTCGGACCCCCATTTTATAGTTAGAGCATCTTCTGGAGTAATTCTTTCAATCATTTTTTCTAAATTTCTAGCTCCTGCAGATAAATTACCATTAATATTTTCTTGACGGAAATTTGTTAGATATAATTCTTTTGGGATTAATACACCATAATTTTTCTTTATATCTTGAATTTTGTCCTGCTCTGAATTTAAACTATTTAAGACATCATTATGTTCTTCTATAGAAGCTGTTTTTCTTGCAAAATCTACACTTTTTTTAAAAGCAAAACTTGCAATGTTATTTCTTAAACTATCAATTTTAGCACCGGCACCAGTAACTTCTAATGCATATCCATAAAACTCCATTAACTCTTTTGGATTATAATTTGAAAAAAGAATCCTCTTTGTTATATTTGGTTCTAATTCTTTTATTGTAACCGGAACACTTCCAGCATCTCTTTCTTTATTACTAATCAAGTTTTTACTAGATAAATATCCTAAAATTACTAGAGTTGCAACTTTTAAGTAGTTATTAAATTTCATAAATTTAATAAGAAAGCTTAATTTATAATACTTTCTGGTGAACATAAAAATTCATCTCTTTTGAAGTCGAGATGAATTGCGAACCATTTATTTCTCAATAAAAAATAAAAAATTAGTTGACTTGGCGTAGTCAACTTGAACAATCAGCTTAGTTATGGTTATCTTCTGTGGAGAAGTCTAAAATGTAATATCTACGATACAACTATTCGGTTGGAAATAACACTTTTATTTCTTCATGCTCTTCTTTTAATTTTTTTAACCATTTTAAAATAAGATGTAATCAAACTTTTAAGCTTATTCAAACAAATTTTGGTATATTCTATTTAACCACGAAACATTTTCTTCAACTTCATTTACATCATTATTTGGAATATAATCGATATTAAAATTATTATTTTCAGAACTGCTTGCAGAATTTACAATCACATTCTTAATGTTCTTATTAAATAATGTAATATTATAATCTCCTGGATTTAAAGAATTAAATTCATAATAACCTTGATTATTAGTTAAATAAGTGAAGTTATTGCTTAATTTTACCCTGACACCTGATATAGGATTACTATTGTAATAAACATAGCCTGATATTTTCCCTAATTTAAAGTTTCCAAAATTCTTATTATCAATTATCTCATTATCGTTAATTATAACATGATAAAATCCAAATTCAGGATATGTTACTATAGAATTATTTAGTTTTACTGAGACAATATAACTTCCAGGATTAACATTAAATTCGTAATGACCATTTGCTTCAAAATTAAGCTCGTTAAAATTGTTGATGTCAAATAGGATTATGTTCGCGTTTGTTAAATTTTCATTTTCTATACTTGAATCTCCATTAAGATCATCATAAATATTGCCTGAGATTGTAGTCGCATTTACATAACTTACAAATATTAAAATAAGTAATGTAATTATTACCCCTTTTTTCATAAATTAACCCCAAGAGATATAATCTTGAATTATATATAAAACTAACTAATTTATGAGCTGTTAAGTTAAAGTCACCTAAAAAGAAGATTTTTGAGATGTTACATACAATTTCAACCAAATCCGGTTCTGTAACATTTAAGGTTGGTAGAAAGTTTTAAATATATAATTAATTTTAAAACTTAGTGATGGAAACTGCTGAAGAAGAAGCATGGAAAGAAAATTTTTTACATGATATTAACGATATGGTTGGGGAAATTATTAAAATTCTAAATAGACAATTGCCGAAAGATAAAGAATTTAGATGGTGGGCAGGGTTAAGAGTATTTAATTATCAAGATTATGCAGGGATTACTTTAATTGATATGATTAATAGGGACGATGGACCTTCGTTTAGTTTTCGTCCAAATAAACCAGAAAATCAAAAAATTAAATGGGAACTTATTTCTTTTGCACATCCAAAAAAAGGTAAAAGAGAAGTGTTAGGTATCTTTCCCGTCAGTCATAGAGATTTATACACAAAAAAAGAATTAGAAAGAGTAAAAAATTCATTAGTAACCAAAATTTTAGATTACCTTAATCAATCATAAATTTTACTTTTACTTAAATAAATCAAATTCAACTATTTATTCTGATTTAAGTTAAGATTAATTCCCGCTTTTTGTGCTGGGTCATATTAATGCCTTGATGAATTCTAATAAAGTTATATCAAACTAAAAATAAATTTAGCATATTCTCAGCACTTTCTTTATTCTTAAATCCACAAATTACTTTTATTCTTTCTCTAATTGTTCCTTGAATTCTTTCAACAATATTATTTCTTTTATCTTTATCAGCTTTTAATCTAATATAAGTTTCTCTATCTTCTCTATTTGTTACAGAACCCTAATCTACAACAAAGGCATTTCAAATTTAAATCCAATAAAAGGGACATTCTTTTTGAAATATTTTTGTGTTCCGATAAATTGTTGATCTGGACTGTAATTAATTTTACTTACGCCAGCTATTAACGTTAACCTGAAATCACTCTTTTTTCTATCACTCAATGAGATGCCTGAATATAAATTATAAAATTTAATTTTCCCTATATTGACCTTGCTAATTGCTAAATGTTTGTTATCATACAAATAACCCTGCTCTAAATAAATCTCTTTTCCAATATATTCTTTAGGATCAAATCCAATAAAAATCTTAAAATCTTTATTAAAGTAATAACCAACTTCGACATAAGGCCTAAGAATACCCTCTATACTTTTTGTAAATTCTTTAATACTAAGATCATCATAACCATGAGAATCAACATTAGTTCTAAGTTTATAATAAGGAATTATTTTCCTACCTTCAGAATTAAAATATCTTGCATCATTTGTGTGATATTTATGCTCACTTACATTTACTGATAAATAGCTGAACCCCATTAATCCAAAATCAAATTGAAAATCTCCTGTTTTGTAATATACTGCTAATGAAAGAATATCTACATCACTTATATTCAATTTTCCCAAACTTTCCTGTTTTAAATTAAGTTCTAATGAATTTTCATCCATCTTGAACTTTAGACTTTTAATATACTCATCTAAATTTGTTATTTCTCCTATTGAATTATAAAACGATAGCCCAAAAAATTTTAAACTAAGGTGTAGATTGCCTTCCGTGTCTACGTTTTCACTATTCTCGCCTCCCGCTATGGCATAGTTTAAACTTCCAAATAACGCCGTTGTTAATAATACTTTATTCAGCATCTTCATTTAAAGTAAGGGTCAAGAAAAATTTATAAGACTAACTATTCATAAAACTATTATCTGCTTCTCAAACCTTTAAAAATTATTATGTAAGAAAGCATTAAAAAATATTTTAAATCTGTTTTAAAAGGATTTATTTCATAACTATCTAAATAAGCTTCTTCAGTTTTTATGATATTTTCAACATTATTTATAGGCAGATGAGCAATAGGTAGATGAGTATATAATATTCCCATAAAACCAGGTTTATGTTTTAATGCTCTTATTTTATGATTATTTGGATATCTTTTCCAAATTTCTTCAAATTTTGGTCTTATCCCAACTAACTTCATGTCTCTTTTGTATAATAAATTATAAGGTATTTGAGGTAGCTCGTCTATCCAATATTTTCTTAAAACTCTTCCAATCTTTGTTACCCTAGGGTCATTTTTTATTTTACCTATTTCATCAAAGCCATTTGAATTAATTAAATCTTCTAAATTATTCTCGGCATTGTTAACCATTGTCCTAAATTTTGCTACTTTTATTAGTTCACCATCTTTTCCTAATGCCTTTTTAATGTAAAATGTTGCCATAAATTTAAAAATAAAGAGGAATTTATAAAGCCATTACATATTTTCAGTTAAGCCCTTTCTCTTTCTTGTTTGAGCAATTACTTTTTGCTGTAATTCTGGAGCTAATCTCTCGAATACTTGGTCTATAACATAATGACTTCCTCTTCCACCAGTTGCAGATCTTAAATCTGAAGTTAATCCAAACATTTCGGCTACAGGTAATTTAACTTTAACCTTGATATAAGCTTCTGATTGTTCTACTTCCAATAATTGTCCTCTCTTATTGCTTACTAGTTTTGAAATTTCTCCAAGATATTGCGAGGGTGCATCTATTTCTAAAACTTGCATAGGCTCAAACATTGATGCTTGAGCTTTTATCATCGCTTCTCTTATAGCATCTCTTACTGCAGGCAAAACTTGGGCTGGCCCACGATGAATAGCATCTTCGTGTAGTTTAGTATCTGTTAAAGTTACTTTTAGTTTCATACATGGCTCTCTAGCTAAAGGACCTTCATTCATAACTTGCTCAAATCCTTCTATTACTAACTCTATGACTTCTCCGATATGAACTTCTCCTTTAGTTCCATCAATCAAAACATTTCCTTTGTAAATATCTCTGAATTGTCTTGCCGCTTTACTATCTAATCCCAGTTTAACTAAAGTTTCCCATAATGTTTTATCCTTTTTCTTAATTCCACCTTCTGATAATTCTCCAGATCTTATAGCTTCATGTATATTTTCATCTAAAGGCTCGACTTTCATATAAAATACATTGTGTTTGTTAGGAGTTCTTCCTTCTATTTCTATAGATGCTTTTTGAACTGTTTCTCTGTATACAACAATTGGTGGACCAGTAGCAACATCTAACCCTTTTTCAGTTTTAATTCTATTCTCAATAACTTCTAAATGTAATTCTCCCATTCCAGACATTAGATTTTCCCCAGTTTCCTGATTAATTTCAATTTTAATACTCGGATCTTCTTTACTAACTTGTTTTAGAACTTCGACTAATCTTGGTAAGTCAGAAGGTTTTTTAGCATCTATGCTTTTTGTGACTACCGGCTCAAATATATGTTTAATAGCTTCAAATGGAGTAATTACTTTGCTAGAAACTGTTTCTCCAGCATAAGCATCTTTTAATCCGACTAATCCAATAATATTTCCAGCAACTGCAGAATCTCCCTGCATTCTTGTTGGTCCTTTGTAAATATTAACTTGCT
>JBBSXG010000008.1:0-1353 GCA_038045885.1 Nanobdellota archaeon | reverse complement strand
TTCCTGCTGGAGTTGAATTTGAATAGGTTATATTTGTAATCTGCTTTAGCGTTCCATCAGAAGAGAGATTTTCAACAGGAAAAATATAACTTCCATTTCCGAGAGAATGGTTTAGATGTATTCCTTTTGTTGTGTCGTTATAGATTGTGTTATTGAAAATTCCAACATTGCCTGTGGTTGTATTTATAGTAGGGTCATAAATAATAGTATCATAAAATAAAGCATTGTTATTGGTTAGAAAAATATGCGTTGAATTTGTAATGTTGAATATGTTTAAAGAGCTGTTTTTATCAACAAAATTTATATAAACATCATCGTCTATCCAAAGCCTTTTTCCCTCTATCCTAATATCTTCAGAGTATTTAATCACTTCCCAAACAGGCTGAAAACCTTTTGATTTTATGATGCTTGGAACTAAGCTGAGATTTAAAGTTCCACCCCATTCCATGCTTGTTCCGCTATAACTTAGTATTTTCTCTATTAAATTTGTTTTTAAAGAACTTGAAGCATCGCCAAGGCTATAAATCCTGTTTGTTCCAGCATAATAAATACCTAATCTTAAAGTTGCATAAGAGTTATTTGAGTTCCAAGTGATATTTTTTATGTCTAATCTATCATACACATTTAAATCAATAACATTTGGTTTTGTAAATTGAGAGATTGTAATAGTGCCTCCAGATATTTTTTGTTGAGATTGTCCTTCCTGTGCAAATAGATTAACTGAAGAAGTAATAAATAAAAATAGAATTATGGCTACAAAAATAAGAGATAATTTTCTCAATCTGGATTTTTTAAATTTGAATATCTTAACCATTTTTTCACACTCTCCACATTCCCAGTAAAAATATTGTTAAAATTAATAAACTCCCATCAATTAAATAAATCAAAAACCATTTGAGGAATTTGTTTTTAACTTCATAATAGGTTTTGTAGGATAGCATCAGCAATCACAGCATTTATCGCACTGATTACATAGTTCACAAAACTCTTTATTTTCCTTTTTGCAATTTGGGCAGTTCATAAAATCCTCCTAAATATTTTTCTTTATTTTTTCTAAACATCTTCCATATTCCATAATCAGTTTCAAAATATGCTGGTTGTTCCTCAGTTATTTCTTTTTCAACAACTTTAGTGATACCTTTCTCAAAATCTTCAAAAATGTTTGAAACCAATTTTACTAAATCTTCATTCACTTCTTTTATTCTTTTTTGGATGTCTTCAATTTTTTATCCATTTTTATCTTCCTGAGTGTTCTTTTATAAAAGTATACCCCTACTGATGCGATTAAGATAAATATGATTATTGGTAAGACTATTAAACCACGAATGAAGTTGTTTTTGTCTATGTCTAGGA
>JBBSXG010000007.1:0-1070 GCA_038045885.1 Nanobdellota archaeon | reverse complement strand
GGCATTGAAAATCTGAAAACTCAATTATTGTTATAGGCGCATTTTCATTGCCTAAAAAAGGATCATCATCAGCTGAAACTTCTACAACTCCTGTTGATGATTGTGCATTATAATTTACAACTTCTCCTGTCAAAGGGATTGCACTTGGAAACAATAATTTTCCGTCGGGTGAAATATAAATTTCTCCAGGCTGACCATTTATGTTAATAGTGGCTTTTATCATACCATTTGTTTTTTCTGAGTCAATCAATTTTGCTTCTGCTCCCTGAAGCAAATTTCCATTTATGTAACCAACTGCATTCCCAGTTATTTTTGTTGTTGATCCATTATAATTGAAAACATTAAAAATAGCTAGAATAAACAGCAAAGCAAATACAATAGTAGTTATTTGCCATAAATTTATTTTCTTTTTTTCTTCCATGATATAAGCCTCCTATGGTGAACTATGATAACTTAAAGTTTAAAAATGTTACTGGACAATTACTTACTGAATAATCCCCATAACCCAAAAAATATCAATGCAACCGTCCACCAGTTTATGCCCCAATCAAATATCTTTAGATCAGCTAACAGATATAAAACACCTGAAATCAAGATAACCCAAGAAAGCCATCCTGGAAAATTTTTTGCCATTAGTTAACACCTCCATTTATGAGTTTAGATAATTATATTAATATAAAAATCTTGCCTTTGACATGGAATTGCATAATAATTCAGAAAGGCTTAAAAATAATTATGACTTGATTTTCATATGAAGAATAAAAAGTATATTGAAAGAATAAAATTGAAGGCACTGCCCATCCTGAAAAAATATGGTGTAGCTAAAGCTGGAATATTTGGAAGCTATGCAAGGGGGGACAACAAAAAGAATAGCGATGTAGATATATTAATTGAGTTCAATGGCAGCCTGTTAAAATTGGTTGGAATTGAGATGGAATTGAGGAAAAAAGTTGATTTACTAACCTATGGAGGGATTAATCATTTACTAAAGGAGAGAATTTTAAAAGAAGAGATAAAAATAATATGAAAAAAGAATCCTTAGTATTCATTGAGCATATATTAGAAAATAT
>JBBSXG010000006.1:0-1885 GCA_038045885.1 Nanobdellota archaeon | reverse complement strand
TAGTACGACGCCCTGTCGCGGCGTAGACCCGGGTTCGATTCCCGGGACGGGCGTTCAATGTCGTTAAGTTAAGTCATTAACTTAGTTATTTTAGCTAAATTAATCTTAATCAAAAAAGATAAAATATCTTAATTAAACTTACAACTTACCTAATTATTGAATCTCAATATATTTCCAAATAATAAGAGTTCTAAATTGGAAAATAATTGATTATATCGACCTTTTTCTATTCATAGAATATTTTCTTCTGCTTCTATGAAATATCCTTGGATTTTTTCTGTTATTTCTAATTTGTACTGGATTCATTTTGAATAGTTGTTTTAGCTCTTCATAATATTTTGGATTATTGCTAGTTAAAATATTGATGACCCTATCTTTCATAAATCCCAAAGATAGATTTTTATTTATTTTGTAGTTATATTCGGTATTCTTATTATTAATATCTAAATCTTCTTGAGAATCTAAACTAATAATTGATTGCAAATTTATTATAAATGAACTAACATGAAAATCTTGTCTAATGGATATCTCACTAAGCCCCGTAAAATCACCCAATCTAATATTGTTTTTTAGGTGGTTGTAATTTGTTTCTACACCCCATCTTTTAAAATAAAGTTCTTTAAAGACATTTATCGGATATTTGTTTTCGTCGAGTAATGTGCTTGCAAGCAACTCAATTTCTCCATCATCTAAAATAACTTTGATTAACCTTATTTTAAAAGGTTTAAATTCTACATTTAATTTTTCTAGCATATATCTTGACTTTTGAGGACATGTTTTAATCTCTATTACTTTAGAATATTCTTTAGAATCCAAAAATAATTGAGATTCTTTTAAAAAACTCTTGCTTATTCGGTTAACAAAGTTGATGTTTTTATTAATCATAAAACTGTAAAACCAAGAAGCTCCATATCCCCTGTCTAAAATTATTAAATCATTTTTATCGAGGACATTAATATGTTTTAATGCTAAAGTTCTTTCATCTATTTTAATTGATTCTATTTGAGAGTCTATTATGATTTCATTAAGTGGATCGTAACAACTTGATATTTGAGCCTCAGGAATAATCATACCATTAACTAAAGTTCCAAATTTATTTATTAATTCTTTAGAATTAATTGGCAAAGAAATCTTTGAACCATCAATTGCAACAAGACGGAAATCTTTCCATTTTTTATAAACCTTATCTGCATAAAACTCCTCGACAAGAGTCTTATTTAGTTCAATAAATGCTTCAGGTTTTAGCTTAACCCTCCCTTGAGAAAATGCACTCTTTGATACATTAACCTCATTTCTACTTATCAATTTGATAAAATGAGTTAATTCTTTTTGAAGAGTTTGTTTAATGATGTTAATCATAAATAAAACTAAAGATAAAAACGGCAATTTTCTTTTTCTAGTAAAATCTTTATTTGAGATTCTATTGTCCTCCATAAATTCATTGGAGTATAGCTTTTTCTTAATCTTTCCTATTATCTTCTTTGACTTTTTTCTTTCTTTTTTCATTTTCCGTAATAATAACATAGGCTCTTTTCCCTATGTATTTACTTGAGCAAGGAATTTTTGCACCTGTTCCATGGGGAGTTACTTCTTTTTCAAAGAAGTCTAAGATAGAATTATCCTTGAGAGTAAGTTCTTTATTTCTTATTTTAATTTCTTTCATAGAGCTCTTAAGAGCTCTTAGCTTATAAATGTTTGCAATCTTTTAATTGAATGATAAACCTCTTAACTTAACGACATTGCAGGGGCATTTCTTCTGCTGAAGAAATGAAGCAGAAAGCCACTGACGGCACTAAGAATTATCAAATTCTTTCAGCCGGCAGGGGCATACAATGTCGTTAAGTTAAGAAGTTTATCATTCAATTAAAAGATTGCAAACATTTAT
>JBBSXG010000005.1:0-3468 GCA_038045885.1 Nanobdellota archaeon | reverse complement strand
AAAGAAAAAAAGATTTTCTCAAAATAAAATGAATAAAATAGAAGAAGTGTCTAAAATAGTAGAAAATAAGTTTATTTTATCCGATCTTTTTATAGAAAAATACAAAAAAATAAAACCACCGTTTGGTTTTAATGGTTTGGGGGAATTAGTATATCTTAGAACGTATTCTAGAATTAAGGAAAATGGTGATAATGAAATATGGTGGGAAACCATCAGAAGAGTTGTAGAAGGATGTTTTAATATGCAGAAAAAATGGATAGAAGAACATAGATTAGGATGGAATAATAGAAAAGCACAATCTTCCGCCCATGAAATGTTTGATAGAATTTTTAATATGAAATTTCTTCCTCCGGGAAGAGGTTTGTGGGCAATGGGTAGTGTTATAACTGAAGAAAGAAAGTTGTATGCGGCTCTTAATAATTGTGCTTTTGTAAGTACTTCAACATTAAAAGAAGATTATTCTAAACCTTTTTGTTTTTTAATGGATATGAGTATGTTAGGTGTCGGAGTTGGATTTGATACTCTTGGAACAAATCAAATAATTATAAAAGGAGATAATAAAAAAGATTCTTTTTTATATCAAATAAAAGATGATAGAGAATCATGGGTTGAATCAATTAAGTTATTATTGGAATCATATTTTTTTAATACTTCAAAATTACAATTTGATTATTCTTTAATTAGAAAAGAAGGTGAATTAATTAAAGGTTTTGGTGGTTTTTCGAGTGGTTCTAAACCTTTAGAAAATTGTCACGATGAAATAAGAAAAGTATTGGATAAAAATATAAATAAAGGAATTACTACTACTACAATTGTTGATATAATGAATTTAATTGGTAAATGTATAGTAGCTGGAAATGTACGTCGTACAGCAGAAATTGTTTTTGGAGATTCAGAATCGGAAGAATATTTAGATCTTAAAAATTATAAAGTAAATCCCCATAGAGAATCTTATGGTTGGACTTCTAATAATAGTGTTTTTGCAGAATTAGGAATGGATTATTCAAAAGCTGCCAGTAGAACAGCAATAAATGGAGAACCTGGTTATTTTTGGTTGAATAATGCTAAAAATTATTCCAGAATGAATGATGGACCCGATAATAAGGATCATAGAGTTTGTGGTGGGAATCCATGTTTTTCGGCAGAAACATTAATTGCGGTAGCGGATGGAAGACAATATATAAGTATTAAAGATTTGGCGGATGAAGGAAAGGATGTCCCGGTATATTCGGTTAATAAATCTGGTAGAGTGGATATTAAGTGGGCAAGAAATCCTAGAAAAACTCAGGAAAACGTACAGTTAGTTGAAATAGAATTTGAAGAAGGAGGAAAATTAAAACTTACTTCAAATCACGAAATGATGTTATTGGACGGAACGATATGCCAAGCTAAAGATTTGCAAATTGGCGATAGTTTACCTGTATTTATCAAAAAACAGGTTAAAGTTTCTAAAAAAAATAAGGGGTATTATTGGTCGGTATTTACAGATATACATAATTCGGATAAGAAAAGTTTTGAGCACAGATTGATTTGCAAATTTTTTGATGGAGATAATTATAATAGACTTTATGACGAAAACAAACAAAACGGATGGATAAAAGGTGGGATAGTTGTGCATCATAAAGATTACAATGGATTAAATAATAGTCCTGATAATTTAGAATGGATGACATTCAGAGACCATGCTGCTATGCATGGCAGTATTGATAATAGTGGATATAAAAACCCTATGTATGGAAAAAGTCATTCCAACGAAACTAAAAAATTGATTGGTCAGAAAATGTTAAAAAGATGTGAAAATTTTGAATACATTAAAATGTTAAGTGATGCTCAAACTCCAGAACTTAGACAAAAAGCCTCTATTCGTATGTCCGAATCTAAAAAAGAATGGGATAAGGATTTTTATATCGAACAAGAAAGAAATACTGATTTGAATACTATATGGATTAACGAAAAGATGTTTGCTATTAAGAATTGTATTATTTGTGGAAAAGAGATGATTTTAGAGTGGGGAAAAAGGCATTGTGTATTTTGTTCTCATAGTTGTGCAAATAAACATGAAGATGGTAAAATAAAGAGAATTAATGGTGTCCGTAGAGCTTATGAGGATTTACAAAAGGAGATTTTTCATCAACAAATTATGGTTTATAAGGATTTGGAGCAACAATTAGATAGACTACCATATTTGAAAGAATGGAGACAAGAATGTAAAAACAGAAATTTACCTCATAGAATACGTCATGGTTCTCGGGGAAAATTGTGTCAAAATCCTTTTGTTTTCAAAAGCTATCAAGAGTTGTGTGATAAATCAAAAAACTATAATCACAGAATTAAAAATATTAAACTTCTTGAAAAAAAAGAAGATGTATATAATTTAACAGTAGATGACAACTATACGATTGGGGTTATAACCAAAATTAACGATAAGTCGTTAAAAGGTATATATTTATTCCAATGTTTAGAGCAAAGTTTAGAATCTTATGAGCTTTGCTGTCTTGTAGAAACTTTTCCAGATAAACATGAATCTTTAGATGATTTTATTCAAACATTAAAATATGCTTATTTATATGCAAAAACAGTTACTCTTGGAAAAACCCATTGGTCTGAAACTAATAGAGTAATGTTAAGAAACAGAAGAATAGGATGTTCAATGAGTGGAATTGTTCAATTTATTACTAATAAAGGTATAAATAAACTAAAAGAATGGTGTGAAAGAGGTTATCAAGCAATAGAAGAATATGATAATGTTTATTCAGATTGGTTAGCTATTCCTAAGTCAATTAAAAAGACTTCGATTAAACCATCAGGAAGCGTTTCTCTTTTAAATGGATCAACACCAGGGGTTCATTTTCCAGAAAGTAGATATTATATAAGAAGAATAAGATTATCAAAAAATAGTAATTTAATTAAACCGCTGGAAGAAGCTGGTTATAAAATCGAAGCATGTTTTGGATCAGAGGATAATACTTTAGTTGTAGAAATTCCTGTAAGTTTAGGTAATAATATAAGAACAATTGAAGAAGTTTCAATGTGGGAACAATTAATTTTGGTTTCGTTTTTACAAAAATACTGGGCTGATAATCAAGTCTCTTGTACAATAAGTTTTAAAGAAAGCGAAGCTGAACAAATTAAATATGCTTTGGAGTATTTTCAATATCAACTAAAAGGAATATCTTTTCTTCCGAAATTCGATAAAAAAGAAGACAAAATAGAAGAAAAACAAAAAAACCCCTATAAACAAATGCCTTATCAAGCAATAACGAAAGAAGAATATGACAATATAATTAAAAATATTAAACATGTTCCAAAATTTAAAAAAATTAGTAATGAACAAGCAGATGTAGAAAAATTTTGTAACAATGATTTTTGTGAACTAAAGGTATAAAATAAATTAAAAAATGTGTAATACAAACCAAACAACACGATGTTTTATTAAATATGTTAATTAACACTAAGTAATTAAAGTGC
>JBBSXG010000004.1:0-1378 GCA_038045885.1 Nanobdellota archaeon | reverse complement strand
GTAAACATTATTATAAGTATAGCTAGAATTAAATGTACCCAACTAAAATTTCCCATTAATAACACCTCCAAATGCTGTTGTATAATCATATTTTGTTGTTTATAAGTTTATTGTAAAAAACTTTAAAAATTCATGATTCATAAGAATTGCATGTCAAAAACTGCTATTATCGCAACAGTTGCAGTAATAATTGTTTTAGCCGGGCTTGTAATTTTTTTCAGACAAGGCTTAAGTCCAAAAGAAGAATATGGTCCTTATGATGAATTTATAATCTGCTTAGAAAAAAATGATGTTAAGATGTATGGCAATTATGCATCAAGAGAAAGCTTAATGCAAATGTCTTTACTTCAAGAATCTCTTGGTTTGTTTGAAAAATCAAATGTTTATGTGGAATGCAATGAATATGGTCCAAAATCAAAAACAGACAAATGTATTAAAGAAGATATAACATCCTATCCAACATGGACAGTCAATGGAAAAAAATATAATGGAATCCAAGGATTGAACAAGTTAAGCGAATTGACTGGATGCACATATGAAAATTAAATATTTTCTATTGTTTTTAATTCCTTTTTTTGTAATATTTTTAAATCTTAAATTACTTATCTTTGACTATGATTTTTACAATTATAATAATAAAGACGTTAATGAGAATCTTCTTAGTTATTTGAATAATAAGGAAGAGCTAAAATTTAATTATACAACAAAAGAATTAATCCATCTTGAAGATGTGAAAAGCCTTGTAAACACCTTAAATTTTATTGTTTACGCTCTTGGACTTTTAATAATTTTATTCCTGGTATTTAACAAAAATGATATCTCTGATGTCCTTATCATTTCTGGAATCATAATAATAGTAGTTATAGCAGTTTTATTCCTGATTGACTTTGATTTTCTTTTCACAAAATTCCATAAAATATCATTCACAAATAATTACTGGCTTTTGGATGAAAATACATTGCTGATCAAAACTTATCCCATTGAATTTTTCACTGAATTTTTCAAGAGATTAGTTTTAAATATAACAATAACCAGTTTAATAGTTATAGGATTTGGTATATTAAAAAATGTTCATAAACAATATAAATCCCGTGCTGGTTAGTATTTTTGGATTAGAGGTAAGATATTATGGAATAGTATATGTTATTGGCTTTTTACTAATACTTTATATTTTAAACAATCAAAGAAATAAACTAAATTTAAGCAAGGATGATGTTTATGATTATGTTTTTTATCTTATAATATTCACGGTTGTTGGTGCAAGACTATTTGAGATATTGTTTTATGAGCCCTTGTTTTATTTCAGCAATCCACTGGAAATTCTGATGGTGTGGCATGGGGGATTATCTTTTCACGGGGCTTTGACAGGAGTTATGAC
>JBBSXG010000003.1:0-14946 GCA_038045885.1 Nanobdellota archaeon | reverse complement strand
TATATCCATTTTCTCTAAAATAGTAACCCCATCATTTGTAATTGTTATATCTCCTATTCCATCAACTAACATTTTATCCATTCCTTTAGGTCCTAATGTGGTTTTAACTGCATCAGAAACAAGTTTTGCAGCCAGAATGTTATTTCTCTGTGCATTTTTTCCCATTGTTCTCTCAGTACTATCGGATAATATGAAAATCGGTTGTTTATCAGTCATTTTTTAAGTCTCCTGGTCAGTTTCATCAAAATCTCTTATTTTAAACTGGAAATCGTAATTTTCTCTTCGTAAAAGAGGGTCATACAAAATTCTACAAAGCTTAAAAAATCCTGATTGATAATCTCTCAAATTTTTTGGGAGAGTTTTAGATCTTATGCCTCCTTGTTTTCTAAAAAAAATTTCCGGGCTGTCATCAAGCAGATATCCAATATCATCTACAAGAACATCATTTCCCACTTCTAGTTTAGCAGCCAAAATTTTTTCCATTTACTTATTTTTAATTAATTTTATTATTTATTATAATCATTATCATAATATTTATCTAATAGCCCTATTTTTAAAGCTTTTTAGATGTAAACAGATATACTGCTATATATATTTCATAGAACAATATTCTCAAAATGGTTAGTAAACTTTTAATGACTTATAATAAGTATGTGAAGGATGATTTTGAGATTGATTAGATAAATGAATGTTAATTTAGTTTTTGCAAAATAAAATGTATTACCAGAAGCACTATCATATAAAAATTTTTAAATTATCATCTGCTTATTTTTAAATGAGAAAGATGTGGATTTCTACAACATTAGGTCTTTCTCTTTCTGCTGTTGTTTTGGCATCGAATAATCATTGTGAAATTATTAAAGATAATGTAGATATTCAAGAGTTAAATAGGTATTATGACAAATCTGGAAAATTGATATTAGAACAGATGGTTTATTGGGATTATTGCATTGAAAAACGATTGGAGAAAAACAGCGATGGATTTACCAACCTTTATGAATGTTTGGATAAAAAAGTTGTTGATTGGAGACTGCTTAAAAATAAAAATCAAATACCAATTAAAGACTATAAAACTGGAAAATTTACTGCAAGATTTAGAGATGAAGAGGATTACAGGGAAATATCAAGCAAAATTTTTTATAGGTCAGAAACATTCCATGATGTTGAAGTATGCAACAGGTCTAAATACTCTATGAGCTGCAGGAGGAAGTTAGCTAATTATTATAACTGTGATTTAAGAAAGAGAATAAGGAGATGAAGTTAAATATTAGGCAATCTATAACCCATGATGCAGCTTTGAGACCGAATTTCGAGAGATCTAGGAATATCAAAACTATAAGGGCAGAAAGGATAAGCAGTTCCCCCTTTAACCATTCCATTTGTAGAGGCAGCACACTTTTCATTTAATTTTTTGTAACTGCATTTCACTTGGCTTGAAATAGTATCATCAAATTTTTTAAAAATTTCAACATCAACAGCTTCTTCCAAACATTCATGTCCCTCAGCATCTCTTCCTAAACATTTTATTGGAAATACCTGCACTATATAACCTGACATTTTTATCTTAAAATCCGATTGTTTATAAAGATTATCTTCCTATAGAGTATAGACTTATTATCGCAAAATTATTTGCCTCATTTAACAGTTTTATCCTCTATTTTTTGCTTTAATATTTTTTATTTCTTCGGTTCCTATACCTTTCAAGACTTTCTTCTTTTTCTTTCTCTGTTCTCTTATATATTTCATTCGTAACAGGATTTAACAAGCGTTCATAATTTTTTTCAAAGGATTCCAGTATCTGATTATTAAATCCTATACTTTTTAGGAAAATTATGCCTTCTCTATATTTTTCATCATACTCTGGGAATAATGGGTTGTCCATCCCTTCCGAATTTAATATTTCTTCTATCTCTTTGAATCCTATTATTAAAAATCTTAATCCTTTTCCACTTTCTAAGATTTTTATAATAGATTTATTTGGACTTTTGAGCAGATGATCTGGCTGTTTTTTCATTGTGATAATTGTTTAGACTTATGATAATCAGCAAAAATCTTCGTTACAGACTTATTATCGCAAAATTATTTGCCTCATTTATTTCTTCAATATCATTTTCTTTGTCAATTATAAATCTTATTTGATTTGGATTTCTTCTATTTAGTTTTAGATTAGTCGTCTGCATGAAAACACCTGCCCCAAAATTTATAACTCCAATGTCTCTAACTTCTAAAATATTATAATCTTCCATAATAGTCAAAATTATATTGTCAGAATTCACTGATCCTGAATTTTTAACTGTGAAATTGAAATCAAGATATCTTCCTTTTTTAATTGATGTGAAATTCTCAAAATATAACTCTGGGAGATTACTCTCCGAATAAAGTTTTTTTAATTCATTAATGATTGAATCATCTAATGTTTGGTCACATGAAGTCAGATATGGATACATCAAGCTTTTTTTGTCATCTAAATGGTCAAACCCAAAAACATGAAGCAGTTCGTGCATTTCTATATTTGGATAGGGGCATTTTATCCATTTTTTATTTCCCTCATATAAAAAAATTATCCCATTAGTTATTATATAATATCTTCCTGTTTCAATTATTTCTTTGGCTCCTCCCTCTCCAGCAATAAAATAATATTTTTCAATATTCTCTTCTCTATTATTAGTGCAGCTAACTTCAATATCTGGAGAAAATCCAGTGCTATAAAATGTTATTTCGCCAACCATGCTACTTAATTCTTTAAATGCTAGTTCCATTCTTTTTTTCTGCTCTTCATCGCAGTCATTATTAACTCTATAACTTATATCCTTATGATTAAATTTCATATTATTGTAAAATTGCTGTGTATTTGAAAGCGATTGAGTTTCTATATTTGTTGGTATTTGGAGATTTACATTTAAATATTCTGGCTCTCCAGGAATATTAATATAGATTACATAAAGGGATAATATTAATAATATAAAAAGAATAAACAATGCAAAAGACGAGAGTAGATTCAATATAAAACTTTGTCCTCTAGGATTTGACTCTTTGCCTGTTTTTTCCATAACCATTTTTTGATATAGCTAAGTTCATTTTAAAACTTTATCTTTTCTAGAGATTAATTTATTAGTTATCAATATTTTTGTTTGAGCTTTCAGTAGTTAAATATTGCATTGTGAAGTTGTTAAGTCAATAAGGTTATTACAATTAACTAATGAGGGTAATTAAACTTTTTTGAATATATCAATAACTTTCAAACAATATATAGTATTAAGAGGTTAAGCCTTAAAAATGGGCTGTTGAAATTATTAATGTTTTTATTGAAATGTTTTTCAACATTTAGGAAATTAAAAAGATTTAAAAATACTATGGTAATTAAATTTATATGCCCTGGTAGTGTAGTGGTTATCACTCGACCCTGTCACGGTCGCGACCCGAGTTCGATTCTCGGTCAGGGCGTTTTTATAATTTATTGGGAAGCCTTTTTAAGGTAGATTTCTAGGTTGTTGTGAAAATAGTTCAATTTTGTCCATAATTCAGTAATAATTAATTTTTAATGGAATTATGATATTTTTTGATATTTTTGAAAAACAGCCTCGTATTTTTATAGAAAGGCTTAAAAAGCTCGGTACCTTTTAGTACTAAAAGGTACCAAAAGGTACTTGACTAATATGGCTAAAAATGAGAAAGAAAAAAACTAAAACTAATAGGACAAGAGAAAATAAAAACAGCACGCAGGTAAAATTGAGTATTCCAGAGCCTATGATGAAAAAGCTGGAGCAGGAAAAGGAAAAGTTTTCTTATAAATCTGTTCAGGAGGTTGTGAAAGATGTTTTGAGAGATAAGTTTTTCAGAATTCAAGAAAGAAAAATGACAATAAGAGGAAGGCCGAAGAAAATTGATCCCCAAGCAATTATTTCAAGAAAAAAGATTTTCAGCAAAGAAGGGGTTGCTGTTCCATTGTGATTTAGTTATTATTCATATTGATGTTGAAACTAATAATTAAATCTCTCAATTTCCAATAATTAGTCATTATGTTATTATAAAAAGTGATGTTTGCTGTAATGTGAGCAGTGAGCATTGTTAATAACAAATCATATCCAGTTAATATGATAAATTTGTCATTATTTATAACATAATTAATATCTGGTTGTTTTATAATTTTGATAGTTTTCCATTTAAGTTTATTATCTATTATTGGTTTACTATTTGAATTTTATTTTCTTTTTCTTGAATGCAGTGTAAAATCCATCCATTAGGTCAATTCCTGCATAACCGCCTAGAAATCCAAGAAGCTTGCTGAATCCAAGCATTAATCCTGAAAAAGCTCCTATAATTAGCAAGGCAAATGAATAAATGAGAAATCCTCTCCAGGAAAATCTTCCCAGCGACCAATTTTTCATTCCTTCAACCAAAATTCTTACTAATCCCCCCATTGCACCAAAGCCAATTCCAATAAAAAATTCTGCCATTAATATTTCATTTGCCATTTTAGTAATTATTTTTTCTTAAGTATGATGGTAGTTCCCATTGAGCTCTTGAAAATGTTTTCCAGTATATCTGTACCAACATATCCTGAAAGCCCTGCAACTCTGATATCAATATTAAAAACAATTCCTAGAATCCCTCCGATTACTCCTGAAATGATTAAAGTAATCAGAAAATAATCTGGCTTTATCTCAAAACCGGCCCCAACAGCCTTCAGCAATCCAAAAAAAGCCCTGGCTAATCCTCCTAAAACTCCTGCCAACATAAAAACTAAAGATATTTCCATTTCCTCTTTTCATATAATAGCAATTAGAATTTTAAAAAGGTTTTGGAATGGGGTTGAATTTTGGGTTGGTGTGTTTATTAGGCAAGATTTTTTAAGTAAGGTTTCTAGGTTTATTTATGGACTTATCAGAGAAAGAAACAAGAGAAAAAGTAATCACTCCACAATTGAAAGGCGTTGGTTGGACTAAAGAGTATATTAAGGAAGAGGTTAATAGCGTAAAATCGAATTTTAAGAAAAAAGATTATATTTTGGCTACTAAAGAAAGCGATATAGAAAAAGGAGTTGATAGATTTATTGATTATCTTTTATTGGGTTCAAATGACCAACCATTAGCGATTATAGAAGCTAAAAAAACATCTGTCAGTGAAGAGAAAGGAAGAATCCAAGCGAGAACTTATAGACAAGATATTGAAAAGCAAACTGGAAAGAAACTTCCGGTATTTTTAACAAATGGAAACAAGTGGATTTTTATTGACCAAGAAGGTGTAGAAAGAAAAGTTGCCAAACCCTTCTCTCAAGCAGATTTGAAAAGAAGAAATGAGATGTATAAAATTAAGAGAAATCCTATTGAGATAAAAATAGAAAGAATTGTTGACAGACCAAAAAGCATCTTAATCGTTAAACAATTAGCAGAGCATTTTTCTAAAGGGCATAGAACAGCTTTGGTTTGTATGGCTACTGGAACTGGTAAGACAAGGGTAGCTATGGGAATTATTGATTTGTTAATAAAAGCAAACTATGTAAGGAATGTTTTATTTGTTGTTGATAGAATAGAATTAGCTAATCAAGCGAAATCAGCAGGGTTTAAACAATTCTTTAGCAAGCCAGTAGCTGATTTAAGGGATGGTTTTAACACAACCTCTAGATTGTATACTTCTACTGTTCAAACTTTAATGAGTGGTGGAAAAAAGAAAATGTTTGAGAAGTTTAACCCAGCGTTCTTTGATTTAATAATTTTTGACGAAGCTCATAGATCTTTTTATGATAGAAATAATATGATTTCTGAATACTTTGATGCTATTAAAATTGGATTAACTGCTACTCCTTCTAATAGTGAAAGTAGAAATACCTTCAAGTTATTTGGTTGTGAACAAGGAAAACCAACAGTGGAATATCCTTATGATGAAGCTATTAGAGATGAGGTTTTAGTGCCTTACAAAGCCGAGATGGTTGAAACAAAAGTATTATCATTAGGAATTGAAGGAGCTAATTTAACTGCTGATTTGAAAGACCAATTAAGAAAACAAGAGAAAGACCCAGAATACATAATGCTACCCGGTTCTAAGTTTGATAGAGTTTTTATGGATGATAAAACAAACGAGCTAGTTGTTAGAGAGTTTATGAATAGTTGCTATAAGTCTGATGAGGGTAAGCCCTGCAAAACTATTTTCTTTTGTGCAAGTATAAGACACGCTAAATTTTTAAAGAAGATTTTTAACATACTTTATCCTAATTTAAGCAATGATGTCCAAATAATTGTCTCGGAATTTTATCGTTATACTGATGAGATAGGCAGGTTTAAGCTAGATTCTGAACCACGAGTTGCTTTATCTGTTGGAGTGCTAGATACTGGTGTTGATATTCCTGAAGTATGCAATTTAGTTTTTGTTAAACCAGTATTTTCTAGTATAAGGTTCTGGCAGATGTTGGGGAGAGGAACACGAAATATTAAAGCATGTCAACATAAAGAATGGTTGCCTAATAGAGAGAAGAAAGATTTTCTGATAATGGATTTCACTATAGGTGGACATTCAAATATTAAATATCATCACTTAAAGGAATCTAAAGAAAGAGAAAAGGGAAAAGATGTTATAACTAAGATATTTTTGGCGAGAGTTGAGCTATTAAACAAGAAAATGAGTGATAAACAAAGAAAGTTAGTTGAAGAAAAAATATTGGAAGACATTAACTCGTTAGACCAAGAATCTTTTATGGTTAGAGAAAAGTTATCTATTATTAAAAAGTTAGTTTCTAGGAAATTTGAGTTAAAAGATTACATAACTGAATTAAAGAATGATATTGCACCATTAATGATTTTAAATCCCGGACAAAATCCCATAGTAACTGCATTTATTCTTAAGGTGGAGAAATTATTTCAGTATATATTATCAAATGACACGGAAAAGATTTATGAAATAAAAGATTATGTTATTGAAAGATTAGAAAACATTTTACAAAAAGACAATTTAGAAGATGTTAGTGAGAAAAGAGATTTAATCTTAGAAGTATTCCAAGAGCAGTTTTGGGAGAACTTAACTTTTGAAGATGTTGAGTTTATAATTAAAGAGTTGGCTTACTTGATGATTTATTATGAAACAAATCCAAAGAAAATTATACAAATTGATGCACCCGATTTAATTCTCAACAAAGAGAGATTTGAGAAAGAAGTTAAGGAAGATGAAAAGTTTAAGAAATTTTTAGATACTAATCAATTGGTTAAGAAAATAAAAAGTGGCGAAGGTATAACATCAGCAGAGTTATTAAAATTGGAAGAACAGCTAAAAGAGGTAAGACCAGAAATAACAATAGACAATGTTCAAAGAATACAAAAGATTGACTTTATTTTGTTTATTAGGAAAATAATTGGTTTGACACATGAATACGACCCTAAAGTGTTGATTGAAAGAGAATTTGATAAATACATTATGGAGAAAAACCAACATTATACCTCACAACAAATAGAGTTTTTACAATTACTAAAGAAAGTATTTGCAGACAGAAAGAGGATTGCTTTAGAGGATTTTGCTAAAGACCCACTTAAAGAAGAAAGACCGCTTGAGAAATTTCAAATATCAGAGTTAAAAGAAATAGTAGCCAAATGTAATAAGATTAAGATAAAATAGAGAAAAAAGTGTATACAGGTAAAATTTAAATATTTGACCTGTTTGGTTCTTGGATGGTTCTAAAAGATAATCCTTTAAGTGGCGAGGAGAGAAAGATAGTCTCAACGAGGTTGTATAAGAGCGAATTCCTATATTTTAAAAAGCTTTGTGAAAAAGAAGGAAAGAAGATAAATGCAAAACTTCGCGAGATGATCAGGAAGGAGTTAAACCTGAGAGAAGATGAAAGAAAAAATTTATAAAGAAAGGAAAGTTAAAAACAGTATGATAATCCCTGGTGATCCTTCGGGGTCGCCAGACGGTTTATTAAAAGTAGTTGTTTTTATCGATAACGCTTATTTATTGAGGTTAAGAAATTATTTTTTTAAAACTGGGTTGAGATATAGCGTTAAGAATCTAGTTAATAATCTTGCTCTAAAAAACAGTTATATTGTAGAAAAGATTTTCTTTTATGACGCTCCTCCTTTCCAGAGTCCGTTTCCATCTAACGAAGAGAGAAAAAGAAAAGAGTCTTATGATAAATTTATTTCTTATTTAAGAAAGGATGGGATAGAGATTCGTGAAGGTAGAACTCAACGGCTAAAAGTTGGTGACGAATTTGTCTTTAAACAGAAGGGGGTTGATATGCTTTTAGGAATTGATATGGTGGGAATTGAAAAAGAGTTTCCTGCTGTCAAAAATATCGTTCTTATTTCGGGAGATAGCGACTTTGTCCCAGTAGTTAAAAAGCTGAAAAAACAAAATATAGATGTAATCCTATGGACCTATTTTGAGAGAAAAAGAACCAGTCCGTTTTCCAAGTCAAATAAACTTATTGATTCTGTTGGACGTTATATAAAAATTACTAAAGATGATTTTGAAAATGCGAGGTTAAAATGATTTTAGAGAATAAAAAAGTAAGCGATAGGGTAAGAAGGTCCATCAATCCTACTAACCGCATCATCGCAGAGCGAGCACGGGATTCGTCAGGTCCTATTCCCCTATACAATAACTCCAAAGAATCAGGATTTTTATATTTTTCTATTGGCAAGAAGAAAAGTGATTCCGTGAGTGTGCCTAGTAAGTTGTTGGGAGGAAAAAGGAAATGAGTAAAACCAAGATGTTAAATCAAAAAGATAAGTTAGATATGATTAGAGAACACTTTTATTATGAGGTTTTTATGTTAATTGGGATAAGGAATTATTTAGTAGATTACTTCACTGGAAGAAATCAACTTTTTGTAATTCATCAAAATATTATTATTAATTCTATTTTATTACATAGTCGAAATTTATTAGAATTTTTTTATTATCCAAAAGATAAAAACAATAATTATGCGAGAGCGAAAGATTTTGTTTCTAATTGGGATAAAGTGGTCATAAAAAAAATTGCATCTCTAATAGAATTAGAAAAGAGAACAAGCAACGAATGTTTGCATTTAACTTATAATAGAATTGCTGGAGTAGAACATAGAAAATGGGACTTAATATCTACCTCTAATGATTTATTAATTTTGGTAAAGTTATTTTTAGACAATTTACCAAAAGAATATTTTGATGGTAGATTAACTCAATTACATAACAATCTTAAATCTATTGGAGAGAGAAAAAAATTTGAGAAATTTATTATTGGTATAAATGAAAAAGGAAAAGAGATTAAATTTACTTGTGATGAATCAAAGTTAGCCAACTTATTTGGTGCAAACCCAAACGCTCCAAATTTCTTAACACGAATTTTTTTTAAGAAAGAGGTTTTAGATAAGTATTATGGTAAACCTTCTAAATACTCAATTAAAGATGGTTATTTATTATATACAAGAGAAGATGGAGTTAATGAGTGGGGGATACCTATGGATAATAATGCCGAAGAGTGTGTTGTGGTTTATTTAGGAGATTTGGGAAAGTTACCTAATGAAGAACAAAAACATTGGAAACTGCATAATATAACAAATGGTATGGCTAGTGCTGTTTCTTTTGTTAGAGATTACCAAGCAGAATTTTGTTCCCCAACTGAACCAGCCTTATTCTTTAAAGAAAGATTTGAAATTTTTAATGGTAGTTGGAAAAAGAAATTTGGTTGGGATTTGTTTAAACCCTTAAATAAAGAAGATGAACATCATATTAAAACCCTAAGAATACCAAATGATGAACAAAAAGAATTTGATGAGATTGTTTTATCTCTTAATAAAATTATTATCGATTCTTTAAACGTTGAGGAGATGAAGAAGAATTTAAATTTTGATGAGAGTGATAAATCTATCTCTATTTTACAAAAATATTTAGAACAAAAACACAAAATCAACGTTCCTCAGATGATTGAATTTTTGAGAGATTTACAAAATTTAAGGTCAAGTGGAATCGCACATAGAAAAGGTGACAATTATAAGAAAGCATATAAAAAATTTGACAAAGGAAGTTTATCTAAATCTTTTGAAGATATTCTAATCAAATCTATTATGATGTTAAATACAATTGAAAATGGGGTATTAAAAGATGAAAAATAAATTACCTAATGGTTGGATTGAAACAAAATTGGAAGAGGTTTGTGAATTAGTAACTGATGGAACGCATATAACTCCTAATTATGTAAATGAAGGAGTGCCATTTATCTCTACAATAAATCTTCAACCATTTAAGAAGGAGTTTAAATTTGATAAGTACAGAAAATTCATTTCTAAAGAAGAACATAGCTTTTTAACTAAAAGAGTCAGACCTCAAAGAGGAGATTTACTTATTTCAAAATGTGGCACTATTGGTGTAACGCAATTAGTTCGTGAAAATTATGATTTTAGCATTTTTGTTGGTTTAATGTTAGTCAAAGTAAAAAGAGATAAAGTTTTATCAGAATATTTAGAATTTTATTTTAATAATCCTAGAGTTAGAAAAGAATTAGAAGTTTTATCAAGTGGTTCAAGTAGAGCAACACTCACAATAAAGATTTTAAAAAATTATAAAATTCTTCTTCCACCTTTAGAAACACAAAAACAAATAGTTGAGATATTAGAAAGAGCAGAGAGATTAAAAGAGAAAAGAAAAATAGCAAACGAGTTATCAGCACAATATCTTAAGTCTATTTTTTATGAGATGTTTGGTGACCCCATAAGAAATAATAAAAAATGGGAGATAAGACCATTAAAAGAATTTGGAGAAATTAAAACAGGTAATACTCCCCCTAGAATAAAGAAGGAGTATTATGGGGATTATATCGAATGGATAAAATCGGATAACCTAAATAACCCTTCTACTTATTTGACTAAAGCGGAAGAAGGATTGTCTAAAGAAGGTGCAAAGGTAGGGAGAGTTGCACCAAAGAGGTCTATTTTAGTGACTTGTATAGCAGGTAGCCCCTCTTGCATAGGTAATGCGGGTATAGCGGATAGAGATGTGGCTTTTAATCAACAAATAAATGCCATAATTCCTAACAAAGATATTAATGAGCTATTCTTATATTATTTAATAACATACTCAAAAGATTACATTCTTAATTTTTCTACTCAATCTATGAAAGGAATGATTAGCAAGGGAGCCTTTGAAAAAATCCCCTTTGTTTTACCATCCAAAGAGGTTCAATTACAATTTGGGGAAATAGCGAATCAAATTGAAAAGACGAGAAGTCATCAAAAACAATCTGAAGAAAAAATCAACAATTTGTATAATTCGCTTATGCAAAAAGCATTTGTAGGAGATTTGATAAAATGAACGGCGATTTTGATGCAAAAGAAATAATCGGGGCGATATTTGGTTTAATTTTAATAATAGTAATTGTAATCCCTTTATTTTCTGTATTATTTGGAGTTCTTAATCAAAGCGATAGCAAACAGCAAGAGATAGATTCTTTAAAATCTCAGCGAGGTTTATCTCAACAAGAAAGTGCAAACAAAGATATAAGGATAGCTGAGTTAAGTTCTATTGTCGCATCAATAAATAATTCTGTTAGTGAAAAAGACCAAGTTATTGCGAATCTAAGTGGAGTGATATCACAAAAAGATATAACAATAGAAAACTTAACTAATGAACTTTCTTTTTATAGAGAAAAGGAATATCTGCCACAAATTAATAATCATTTTTATAACATATCTAATTATTTTGAAAGAATAGAGAACAAATTCTTCACAATAGAAATATCATTAAGTTTAATTTCTATCACTTTGTTAACATTAATAATTAAAATATTCAGTTTACATATCTTTATTAAAAAATTATGGATGAAAATTACAAAAAGAAAGGAGATAACAAAGATAGAAGTTAATAGATAAGATGATACATACAAACAACAATCCACAAAATAGCAAATTTTATAAACCCCATACATGTAACTATATTAGCAATCTTCGGATTGTGAGTATGATCCCCGGTAATCGCAAGGTTGCCGGACGCTTTAATTTTTCTAATATTTTCAGAGGTGTTTTTTAATGGAAGATACTTTAGTTTTTGTTGATGATGGTTTTTTTGGACTTGTAAAAAAGCATTTTCAAAGAGAAAATGGCAAACCAAAAAAATATTTGCAAACATTTAGAAACATCTGCAAAAAAGAAAATCTGAACTTAAAACGTCTTTACATTTATACTGCTCCGCCTTACCAAAGTCCGGCACCAAATAAAACCGAGACATTTCTTATGAGCAGATATCAAAATATGACCAAAATGTTAAGAAGAAAGAAATGGATAACCTTAAGGGAAGGAAGATGCCAGAAAATAATCAATAAGCAAGGCAAAGAAGAATTCTCTCAAAAAGGAATCGATGCATTACTCATTTTGGATATGTATGATGTTAAAGAGAATTATAAAAATATAAAAAAAATAATCCTGATAGCTTCTGACTCTGATTTTGTTCCGGTTATTGAAAGGATGAAACAGAAAGGATTTGAGATTTTATTATACACTTATTTTGATAGAAAGAGAAATTCAAGGTTTTCTACATCAAATCATCTTTTACGAGTTGCTTCGAAATGGATAAAGCTGATAATGGAGGATTTTGAATAAATGCTAGACACACAACTAAAATCAAAAATAAATCAGTTATGGGATAAGTTTTGGAGTGGCGGGATTAGTAATCCTCTTCAAGCGATAGAACAAATGTCTTATCTTATTTTTATGAAAAGATTAGAGGATGAAGACTTGCAAAGAGAAAATGACTCTAAATTATTAAACCAAAAATTTGTTTCAATCTTTAAAGGGTATGAAAATTGTAAATGGTCTGTGTGGAGCGAATATTCTGCTGATAGAATTTTAGAACATGTTAGAGATAATGTTTTTCCTTTTTTAAGAAAATTAAATGGCTGGGAAGATTCATTATATTCTCGCTACATGAAAGATGCTGTATTCTCTATACCAACACCATCTTTGTTAATTGAAGCTGTTAAGATAATCAATGAGATGCACATTAAAGAACAAAATAGAGATACACAAGGAGATATTTACGAGTATCTCCTAGGAGAATTAACAACGGCTGGAAAGAATGGGCAATTTAGAACGCCAAGACATATAATTAAGATGATGGTGGAAATAGCTGACCCAAAGTTTAATGATAAAATATGTGACCCTGCTTGTGGAACAGCTGGATTTTTGATTAATACTTATGAACACATACTAAAAAACAACACCTCTAAAGACTTGATTAAAAAAGATAATGAGGGGAACGAGTATAACTTCAAAGGCGATAAATTAAATCAAAATCAGTGGAAGATGTTAAGAGAAAGCACTTTTTATGGTTATGATATAGATCAAACAATGGTTAGAATTTCTTTGATGAATTTAATGATGCATGGTATAACAAAACCAAACATAAAACAAATTAACACTTTGTCAAAGAGATTCAATGAAAATGGTTACTACGATGTTATATTAGCCAATCCTCCATTTAAAGGTAGTATAGACCAATCTGAAACAAGCGACAATTTCAGAACAAAGACAACTAAAACTGAACTGCTATTTATTGAGTTGATGTATAATTTGTTAGGCAATGGCGGGAAGTGTGCCGTTATTGTACCTGATGGAGTCTTATTTGGCAACTCTAAAGCTCATAAAGAGATAAGAAAACTAATTTTGGAGAAGTGCCAATTAGATGCCGTTATTTCTATGCCTGCTGGAATATTTAAGCCATATTCTGGAGTTTCTACTGCTGTTCTTTATTTCTCAAAAGGCGGTTCAACTAAGAAGGTTTGGTTTTATGATATGGAAAATGATGGTTTTAGTTTAGATGATAAGAGAGTTAAGATTGATAAAAATGATATTCCTAACATATTAGAACAATTTAAGAAAAGAGACAAAGGAACATCCTCAAGTAGAAAACATAAATGCTTCTTTGTTCCAATTGAAGAAATTAAAGAAAAAGATTGGGATTTAAGCATCTCAAAATATAAGGAGATTGAGTATGAAGAGGTAAAATATGAGAAGCCAGAAGTTCTTAAAAAGAGAATATTAGAATTAGAAGAACAAATAATTAAAGGGTTAAAGGAATTAAAGTTTTAGTTTACTCCAATTATCATAATCTTTTTTAGCCATATATGTACAATTAAAGCCACATATAAAAAGCATTTTGGCTAAAGTATCCAAAGAACAAAAGAAAATAGACACTCAATTAGCAGTTTTGCCAAAAGCTTTTTTAAGTAAGGCATTTAAGGGAGAATTAGTGAGATGAATGCGGTACTTTATACAGGAACAGTCATCATTTGATTAGGCAGATTAGTGGCGTTCTGATGGATAATGATAGGATTTTTTTCTATTGTTTGGTTTCTTATAATTATTTGATAATAAAGTCTCAATTCTATAACCTCCCCTTCTATTTTAGCCTGAAATTTCCATTTAGGTATTTGCTTCAAATGTGCTTTATTTATTTGCAAGAATTTAGAAGCATCAAATATCTGAATTCCGACAATAAATTGTTCTTTGTCTATATCTATAACAATATTTTTGAATTCTAAAGAATAGTCATACTCTCTTTCTTCTACTTTAAAAAAGAGAATGTCATTTACGAAATCGTAACTCATATCTCCCTTGCCTTCCAAGTGCCTGTTAATTTTATTCATATTTTTGGTATCTGCCATTCTAATATATAATAAAAAGTAACTATTTTAATCTTTTGGGTCTCTATGTTTAATATTATTCTCAAATTTTTGCCTTGATGTTTATAAAAAACTGCATAATTGCCGTTCTCTTGAATTCCTACTAAAAAAGGCCAATAAATGAAATCATGGTTAGAAGCTTTTTAACTCAACTTGATAGATTAGAGAAAATTGAACAAGGAAGAAAGAAAGATTTAAATTATGGTTTAAAATGAGTAGAAAATATTCTTTAGTTGTAATAAAGAAATTGGTATCTCAAAAGGTTTAAAAGTTGTAAGTGCTTGGAATAGTGATAAGAAATGGCAA
>JBBSXG010000002.1:0-3097 GCA_038045885.1 Nanobdellota archaeon | reverse complement strand
GGTATATTTTCTTTCTTATAGAACATTTATTCTAATACCTCTAAAACTCTTGCTTTTATTTTGGATTTTCCACCTGCTGGCTCAGATAGTAAAGTATTACAAACTAAACAAGATATATTAGATGAGGATTTTCCAAATATTATCTGCTCGTTTTTACATTTATTGCATCGCACAGAAATAAACTTACTTGATGGTTCTTTTTTTCTTGTTATCATTTTGCTTTTATGTAAACCCCCCTATCTATTCTTTTGACTAAATTTTTATTGGTCATGTATCTTAATATTGACATAGTTTCATTATCTGTTAATTTAAAATTACTCCCTACTTCTTTAAAACTCACCCTTTCACCGTTTTTAAATATTTGCTTTTCTAATTTTTTATTTCTTTCTTTTCCTGTGATTAGTTCTCTTATACCCATTATCTTATTGACCTTTTCTTTTTTTGTCCATAACCCTAATTCAGACCCATATTGGTTTTCAATGGTTATCATGTCTTTGATATATTTCTTAGACCCCAATGAGTTTATAGTTATTCCATATAACATTCCTCTTTTGTTACTATACCCACTTCTTGCATTTTGTTTAAATAAATTGCTTCCTTCATACCCCAAAGAAATTATTAAATCTCTTACTCCTTCCATTATTTCTTTATCCTTCATTCTTACTATGATATTAGACCCATTTATTGTTCCTTCATCCTCTATTATTGCTGTTAGAACCTGAATTCTATGCTCTTTTGGTAATTCTAGACATTTTTTGAATAATATCTTTTTATTAAATTTATTTGAGGATATACTAAGTACCTTACAATATATTTTTTTGAAGAATTTAGGGATTGTTATTACCTTTGTAGCGCCATGTTGTTTTCTTTTTCCTAAACCGGTTTTAAGTAATTTTTTTAATAATCTTTCCAGAGGTTCTACTTCTTTCTGTACCCATGTGTCTGTTACACTTGTTGTTCCATCCCCTATTAAGTGTGAAATAACTCTTGTGTGAGCTGGAGTTATATTTATTGGAAAATTTATCTTGTACCCTCCTTTTGGTAAGTCCCTTTTGCTGTCTTTCCAGCTTATGATATGTTTTTCTACTAAATTTTTTGGTATTTTAGTAGCATCTGTTAAGTTAAATAGTGTTTCTGATTTTTTATGACATTTGTCTAATAACCTATGGTGATAATTTGAACAAAGTTTCAAAGAAGAAACTGCCTTGTTAAAGGACCCATAATTCTTTTTTAAGTTGTTTCTAACTAACTCTTTTAGCTCTTCATCTACTTTTATGTATCCTGGTATTTCCCAAGCATGAACTTCTTTTGGGTTCATATAAATACAGAAATGCCGACGATATATAAATCCTACGAGGGCATGTCAAGTGTGTCAAGTGAATGCAATATATATGTTATAGAATATATTATTATACTTATATTCACACAAATTTTTCCCAAAAAAAGTTGAGGGGCAGATTACGATAACTTAATAAATATGAATTTAATAGTAAATTTAAAATGGGCTTTTTAAAAAATTTGTCAGATAAAAGGAAAATAAATGGATATTTGAAAGAGTATAATTCTTTAGTAGTTTCACATAGGGATAAAGAGGCTACTATCCTTATTAATAGTGTCATAAAAGAATTTTCTGATAATTTTAGTATTCTTTATGCTAAGATTAAAGATTTAATTGCGAATCAAGACATGAAAGGAATTGAAGATTATTTTAACATTCTACAAAAAACCCCTACCGATACAATAAAATCTTGGAAAGTACCTGAAGTAATTCAAACAGACCTTATAATCAAAGATCCGAAGGATTTAAATGATAGTAATTTAGACCCAATAATCTCTGATGAAGAGATTCATTCTAGAAAGACCATATCCACTTCTAGAGAACTTATAGAAACTATTGTGCGAAGGTCTTATTATATGTGCTTAAAATATAATGGTAGAAATATTCGTGGTACAATTGTTAATTATCCAGCTAAAAAGATAAGATTTCTTGCAGAACTGAATATTAAATATTGCCAGAAAGATAAAGCATGGGTTTTACAATGGTTCTATAAGGAAGGGATGTATGCGGTTGAAAGAGGAGTAAGCGAATTTAAAAAAGGTAATATTGGATTTGACAAAAAAGAGTATAATTATGCAATTGAGATTTTAAATGAGTATATCTCTTTAACCAAAGACAACAAAGATGACATGGTCCATCATAAATTTTACAGTAGAGGTCTCGCATATTTTAATCTTGGAAAATATGATTTGGCAATAAATGATTTTGGAACCTCTTTGAAGTTCACTAAAGATAAAGCTCTGATTAAAGATGTTCAAGAAATTTTAGAAGAATCCAAAAAGAGATTAAAAAATGAAAAGACCAAATGAGATTTCTACAATCAAGGAATTTTTAGAAAAACATTTATTAAATTTAGTAGCATTAAGTGTATTTCTTTTGGTTACATTTACTTTGGCTTTCAATCAAAGCATATTGAATAAATCACTAGGGGTTTTATCTGCAGGTATTTCTTACATTTTAGTGATAGATATTATCTCTAAAAATTCAAACAAAGAGAACATAACATTAGGGATAATGAATTCTTTTATTATTCTGTTTGCAACATTATTTTGTGTATGGGTAATATTAAATTTGGTTCTTCCAATAAAAATTTGGACAGATATACTAATGTTGATTCTTTGGTTAATTTTTATTTTAGGTGTTCCTGTAAAAATTTATCTAAATTCTTCCGTCTCCCTAAAAAAACAAAAATAACAGTAGCAATCTAAATTTTTCCTTTGCTATCGTTGCACTAAAAGTCAATTTTCACTTTCTTAAAAGTTAACATTACTTTATTTAGAAATAATTATTCAAATTCTATTTTTTTTGACCTTCCTATTGGCAATTGAAAAGATTTTTTACATACATTACAGGTTAGCTTCAATACTATCTTTTTTGTCTGTTTTGCACCTGTTCTCTTTGGTTTTGTCGGCTTTGAATACCTATTTAGGTTTCCAAAACCTCTTCTCTCATTTCTTCTTACTAATCTGCTGGTTGAACCACGTGATAATGGATGAGCGGAACTTCTTGTTGACTGCTTAGCCTGAGTAATTTTATGCT
>JBBSXG010000001.1:0-1173 GCA_038045885.1 Nanobdellota archaeon | reverse complement strand
TAACATTATATATTTAAACATATTCGTATAAGTATATAAAGGTAATTTTTTAGCGAACAAGTCTAAGAAATAAAAATAATTGTTTACACCTAGATGCGAGCAGTTCGATTCTCTTCAGGCTCATGTAAGTAAATTATGTTTAACAAAAGTTAGACAAAAGTGCTATTTAAAAAAATAACTTTTATGGTCTATTTATTTATATTGTATAAGCCGTAAAATATTGAATATTAAAAGATTCCTTAAAACCTATTTTTATAGAAAGCAGTATCTCCGAACAACTCTCAAAAATATAAATTTTATTAATTATTAACATTACGCAAACATATAGGTAAATGTTCTATCCAGATAAAAAGTTCGTTTAATTGCTGGTTTGGTTAATAAAAGTTATTAAAAGATAAGAATAAAATTCCTATGCAGAAATACTGAGAAAGACGCAAATACTAATAATCAGCTTATTTTTATACATACGATGCTCATCTCTACATTTTCAGTATCATATTTTTTTGTTATACATCCATTGTTGTAAGGAATAAGATCTTCGCTAGAGGTGCCAGATGCCGTAACCCAACATCCTGTAACTTTCCAGCCCAGCGCGCCATTACATCCAATTCCATCTGCTTTTGTGCCACCAACCATGCTACCACTATAAGCTGCTTTATTATCTAACGTTACAAAAGCAGAACTACTTCCACTAACTGTAATAATAGGTCCAGGACCACTTTTCCTAAATGCTTGTGCATATTCTAAACCTGGTTTTATATTATTAATATAAGCCTGTAGAGTAATCTCTGCTCCAGAACCGTCTAAAACCATTATCTCATCAGAACTATGTCCTATAACTTTGGGGTTTCCTGTTTTATAATCCCCAAAACCTATAACAAGCCCAACTCCAATTAAAAAAAAGATCAAAGCCGTTAAAATCCACAAATCTCTCTTTTTCAAATCAACAATCACCATTTTTATCAAATTAAAAAGAATAAAGACTTTAAATATCTTTTGAATTTAACATTATCTTCGAACAATCATCAAACTACAAATTTCTTAATTGATAACTTTGTATGATAATGATAGTTACATGATTCTCTCCTAGATAATTGATCTGCTTAATCCCTGGTTTGTTTGATAAAAATTTTGATTACATTTATGAACTGGATAATGTATCCCCCTGTTCTT